>PMWR01000522.1 GCA_003166055.1 Acidobacteriaceae bacterium | reverse complement strand
GAGTGTTTAGGAGGGTGTTGCCAGTGGGTACTGGACACCCAATGAAAGACGAAAGCCCTCAGCTTGATAACCTGAGGGCTTTCGTGCGATTGCCTATAACGGACTCGTCGGTCAGGCGAGCGCACCAAGGTGTGGCTTGCACTCCGCGGCCTGGGTATTTCTGGAATTATCAACGACAAACAAGCGAATCAGGTATGTAATGTCCTTTCATTTGACGCCTGAGGCTTGGGGTCTCGTTTTTTGGCGATTTTCTTTGGAATGTTCTTGTCTGCACCATCCGTCCTAATAGCCCTACGGATTGGGTGCGGCCCGAGCACAGGCCCAACAGGCTGTGTTAGAGGTCTGCATGGGACGGAAAGGGCGAAGCTTTGGTGAAGCGGAAAGCCGATGAATTTCGGGTAATTGCCTGAAAATCCTTGAAATGGCGGCTGAAACCGCGTTATATACAAGACTACCGGCACAGTTGCCGGAATACCCCTGTGGCACTTCCACCTTCAGGAGGCAGTTATGCGCAACGCCGCGGCCCGTTCCAACCTTCTGGTCCCCGAGGTACGCGAGGTCATGGACATTCGCCAGGCCTCCGACTATCTGGGCATCTCTCCGGACACGCTTTACAAATACGCGTCGGATGGCTTCGTGCCGGCGTTCAAGCTGGGCAACCGGTGGCGGTTCAAGCGCTCGCGGCTGGATGAGTGGATGGATCGGCAGTCGGATCTGCAGGCGGCGGATGCGGAGCTGGATCCGCATATGAAGAAGCCGGTGCGGGGGGCGATGTAAAGGCGGTTTTCAGTTGTAAGTTTTCAGTTGTAAGTTGTCGGTGATCAGGGAGGGTCGCGATGCGAACGGTAAAGCCGGTCATCGCGACCCTTCTGCTTTTGGTCCTGTGTCAGACTTCCGGGCAGAGTGGAGAGCGATCTGTGCTGCTCCCCGCTCGCGAAGCAAAGGCAGTCTCCAAGTGGTATTCGAAGGATAGGGCTGAAAAGATCGACGGAACCTGGGAGCCCTCGAAGACGGATCTGGACGGGCTGGAAGCGAACCTCTCACAAATCTCGACCCTCAATATCTACGGTTGGGATTTGAGGATTCACATAGAACATCCGGAACAGTATTTTCGCCAATATATTGCAGTAAAGGTCTCGGGTCAGAACAGAATCTTCGTGAACTCGTTCTGCGACGAGACACCCCCTTCCGATTGGCACGATAAGCTCTACGTCGTTACCGACGGGGCGACCTGCTTCTGGCAGGCGCTGTACGACCCGGCAACGAAGTTGTTTTCAAACCTTCGGATCGATGCTCGCGCGTAGTAGAGTCGCCACGCGTCGAGCAGGATGGATCGCTGGCAACTTAAAACTGACAACTGACAACTGACCACTGGCTCCGGTGGTTTATCCTCAACCGGTGGATCACTCACTCCGAAGAGGGCATCGCGCAGGGTAGCGGCGCATCTAGCCTCAATCACTCTTTCGGACAACATGGACGCAATGGTCCGCTGGGTTCACTGCAAGGAAGGGCGGCAATGCCGGATTTGCCAAAGCAAAGCGAATTGAGTACCCACAAGTCCGAGATTCCAAGCTCCAATTTGTGGTGGTTCTTCGCTTTTTTTGTGGTCTCAGGATTTTGCGGTCTGGTTTACGAGGTGGTATGGGTTCGACTCGCCATGGCCAGCTTCGGCGTGACCACGGCTCTTGCATCCATCGTCATTTCGATGTTCATGGGCGGCCTGGGTTTGGGCTCGTGGGGTGTGGGCAAGTTGACGCGCCGGGCTCTGGCCGGGGATGGCCGGACGTCGTTGCGTCTTTATTCAGTCGCGGAGTTATTTGTCGGAGTTTCGTCGATTGCTGTTCCCTTCGAGTTCAAGGTGGGACGGCTGTTCTTGCTGCACATGGGCGGCTTTGGAGCCTGGCAGAGCTCGCTCTACTACATTCTGGCGGGTATTTGGATCGCGATTACGCTGGTACCCTGGTGTTTCTGCATGGGGGCGACATTCCCTCTGCTGATGGCGGTCATTCGACAAGCCCACCGGTTCGCGTCAGAACGCTCTTTCAGCTACCTATACGTTGCCAACGTTCTTGGCGCGCTGGTTGGCACACTGGCCTCGGCCTTCCTATTGATTGAGTTGCTGGGATTCCAGGGAACACTCTATGTCGCCGGCAGCCTGAATGCTCTTCTGGCAATTCTCGCGTTTTCGATCAGTTTCTCACTCGTCTCATCCGGTCCGGTGGAGCGGCCGGCCGCTGCACAGGCGACACGACTGAAGCTCTATGGGCTACCCAGGAGCGCCAGCCTGATCTTCCTGTTCACGACTGGATTTGCCAGTATGGGGATGGAGGTCGTGTGGATTCGCCAATACACGCCCTATCTTGGAAATGTGGTGTATGCCTTTGCCGGAATCCTCGCCGTGTACCTGATGGCCACTTTGTTGGGATCGCTGGACTACCGCTCACAGGCCAACTCACACCAGCCGGACGAGAGCGCTCCGGCATGGAGTTTTCTCGCGCTGTTTGCCTTGATCCCATTGGTCGCGGTTGACCCGAGAATACGTCTGGGATTCATTCAAATGGACGTCCTGCGTCTCGGCGGCATCGTGCTGTTCTGCGCCCTGTTGGGTTATCTCACCCCGCTGTTAGTGGACTCCTTCTCGTCCGGCGATCCCGATCGAGCGGGAACAGCCTACGCAATCAATATTGCGGGATCCATTGCCGGGCCACTTGTTGCAGGTTTCTGGATATTGCCCTGGCTGGGTGAGCGTTGGGGAATTCTCGCTCTCTCGGTCCCGTTGTTTGCCATCGCCGCCGCCATCGCGTTTCGAAAACCATCCGACCCGGCTCGAATCAGGTCCGGTCTCAACCCAAGACTCAAGTTTGGCGTGGCAACAGTTGTCGCGGTTTTGATCTTCGTTGAGAGCCACGACTTCGAAACTGTGTTTGCGCAGCGAGAGGTCAAGAGAGATTACTCCGCCACCGTGATTGCAACCGGCAGCGGCATGAACCGGCAACTGCTTGTGAATGGCGTGGGGATGACGACGCTGACTCCGATCACAAAGTATATTGCCGACCTGCCGCTCGCCTTCATGTCCAGGCCGCCCCGGAATGGCCTGGTGATTTGTTTCGGCATGGGGACAAGCTTCCGTTCCATGCTCTCGTGGGGCATTCCAACCACGGCAGTCGATCTGATCCCCAGCGTTCCGGCTCTTTTTGGGTATTACCACGCGGATGCGCAAAGGTTGGAGGCGTCTCCTTTGGCGAGGATCGTTATTGACGACGGTCGCCGGTTTTTAGACAGTTCAGGCCAGAGTTACGACGTCATCGTCGTGGACCCACCCCCACCTACGACAGCCGCGGGCTCAAGCCTGCTCTATTCGCGGGAGTTTTACGATGTTGTCAGGAAGCATCTGCGAAGCGATGGGATTTTGCAAGTCTGGTATCCGGACACGGCAGGCGACAAGACCACATCGGTCTCCGTAGCAAGAGCCCTCATGCAATCTTTTCCTTATGTCCGGGCATTCAGATCGTTTGACGGGGTTGGGATACACTTGCTGGCGAGCATGGAGCCGATACCCGTGACATCGAGCTCCGCCCTGGCGGCGCGCATGCCGGCGGCGGCGGCCAAAGACTTCGTGGAATGGGGTCCAGCGGCGAACGCTCAACAGCAGTTCGACGCAGTTCTCTCTCGTGAAATATCGCTGGAAAGCCTTGTGGCCGAGGATCCTCAAGTGCCGGCAATACGAGATAACCAGCCGATTAACGAGTACTATCTGCTGCGCCAGTGGTTTGGCTTCTATCGATGATTGGGGAATAGGGAAGAGCGATCAGGGAGTAAGTATCCTCCGGCAAAGCCGGAGGCTTTACGGTGTGAGCCGCTCAAAGCGGCTTGAGCCACCTTTACCAAAGGGAGAACCCCCGGCTTTGCCTGGGTGGAAGTAGCAGTGCTAACGCAGGTTTGGCACAAAAAAGAGAGATTGCGAGTTGGCTGTGATTAGAGGCCCGAGCCGATTTTGCCCCGCCCGGGAAAGAGCAAAACTGGTAAAGTGGAGAGAGTGGAGGGCAACATGGCAATCGTGAGCGCCACTGTTCTTCCGATTGAGAACGCGGAGCTAGAGAACCGGCGCTTGGCCGTTGCGAACGCGATCGGCACGATGCGCATCGAAGATCTGGAGCCGGACACAATCACACAGCAGATACTGTTTCGTTACGCGAACGGCGAAATTGAACTTGCTGAGATGAATCGCCTTCTGGATGACTACTGCTCCGAGTGTAGTTGATATTGATGGCTAAACCCGGTCAGCCTTTTCTGGATCCACATTTTGACGCCGCACACGGGGTGCTCAAGAACATCCCGGGATTCACAAAACAGGATGATCTCGATCGATTCGAGCGCATACAGGCTACGAAGGCGATCGTCAACCTTCAGGCCGAGCCGGTAAATGGAACGTTCGATTCGGCTCATCTCAAACAAATCCACAAGCAAATATTTGGAGCGATCTATCCGTGGGCGGGCGAGTTTCGCCGGGTCAATATAAGCCGTCCGGCGTCGTACCCCTTCGCCGTAGTTCAGTTTATGGAGAAAAACCTCGATCTCCTTTTCGCGAAGCTCGCCGCTGAAAACCACCTGGAAGGTCTGGATGTGAATTCATTTGCCGCCCGTGCGGCATACTACCTCGGTGAATTGAACACCATCCATCCCTTTCGAGAAGGCAACGGCCGCACGCAACGCGAGTTCATTCGGGAACTGGCTGCCAAGACGGGTTACCGCATCAATTGGAATCGAGTCACCCGTGAGCAGATGATTGACGCATCGATTGAGAGTCACAATCTGGGCAGGAATGCAGGCTTCGTTGCGCTCATCTCTTCAGCCATTGAGCCGATACGGCAACCCTGAGCCCTGTTATCCTTACGCAGTGGATCACTCACGCCGCATTGGGCTTCTACGCCGCCGTTTGACCAAAGCCGGGCTTACCGGGCTTCTGGTTACCCATCTTCCCGACCTTCGCTACCTCTCTGGATTTACCGGATCGAGCGCCGCGCTGGCTGTTACCCGGCGGGCGGCGCGGCTTTTTACCGATGGGCGCTATACGACGCAGGCTGCCGAAGAGGTGAAGGCGGCGCAGGTGCAGATTGTGTCGAGCTCTCCGGCGGTGGCGGCCGTGGAGTGGCTGGCGGCGCAGGCTGGGGTGACGTCGGCTGGATTTGATGCGACCCACGCGACGGTGGCCGAGCTGGCGCGGTGGA
>PMWR01000136.1 GCA_003166055.1 Acidobacteriaceae bacterium | reverse complement strand
AGGCCCGCTGGCTGCTGTTTTGAAGAGTTCTCGGTTTTAATTGCGCATATGCCTTAATGCGCAACTATAACGGTTATTGCGCAATTAATATTGCGCAATAACCGTTTTAATTGCGCATAAATGCGCTATATTGCGCTTAAACTGTATTAGCGCAACGAAAAGGGGAGATTTATGCCCAAACAGATACCGGACGAAACCCTGTCAGCGATCTTGGCCGCCGTCAAGCGATACCCCGAAGGCGCAAGCCTGGCCCAAATCCTCCACGCCCTGACGTCAGCACCGCAGCCGCGAACGCTCCAATTTCGCCTCAAGCATCTTGTCGATGCAGGGCGCCTCATCCAGCAAGGTGATCGCCGCGCAGCCAAATACCGTCTGCCCGAAACTCAACAGCATCCACGGGCCGCCATCCCGGTCCTGGCTGCGGAAAATGAGACCGTCATCCCCTTATCCGCAGCAAGTCTCGTGATACGGCGCTACCTCAGTCAGCCTCTCGCGGCGCGAAAGCCCGTCGGCTACAACCGTCCGTTCCTCGATTCGTACCGGCCGAATTCCAGCTCATACCTTTCCCAGGCGGAACGCGCCCACCTCGCCGCGATTGGAAGGCCTAATTCTGCCGAGGCTCCCGCAGGCACTTACGCAAAACACATTCTCAGCCGGCTCCTCATTGACTTGTCGTGGAACTCAAGCCGTCTTGAAGGGAACACGTATTCCCTGCTCGATACCAAGCGGCTCATTGAGTTCGGCGAAGAAGCGCAAGGACGCGATCGACTGGAAGCGCAGATGATCGTCAACCACAAGGACGCGATTGAGTTTCTCGTCAGCGCGGCCGACGAGATCGGCTTTAATCGTTACACCATCCTCAATCTTCACGGAATTCTCGCGCAAAACCTGCTGCAGGACGAAGGAGCGGCGGGGCGGCTAAGGCATATTGCGGTCGCCATCGAGAGGTCCACCTTTCACCCGCTTGAAGTGCCGCAGCTCATCCACGAGTGTTTCAACCACATCCTGGCAAAAGCCGCTGCTATCGACGATCCATTCGAGCAGGCGCTCTTCATCATGGTGCAGTTGCCATACCTGCAACCTTTTGACGACGTCAACAAGCGCGTCTCCCGTCTCGCCGCAAATATCCCCTTCATTAAAAACAATCTGTCACCGCTGTCCTTCACCGATGTTCCGCGATCTCTGTACACGGATTCTCTGCTGAGCGTGTATGAACTCAATCAAGTCGATCTTCTGAAAGATGTGTTCATCTGGGCATACGGGCGCTCGGCAGAAAAATATTCCGCCGTCAGGCAATCGCTCGGCGAACCGGATCCATTCCGGTTCAAGCACAGCGCCGCTTTGCGAGAAGTCGTTTCGCGCGTCGTGCGTGACCGAAATGGCAGGGCGGCGGTGGGCTCCATTATTGAATCATGGGCCGGCGAAAACATCGCCGTCGACGACCGCAAGCGCTTCCGGGAGATGGCTGAGAGCGAGTTGCTAAACCTGCACGAAGGGAACTTCGCCCGCTACCAGATCAGGCCGAGCGAATATGAGGCCTGGCAGGCTGTCTGGCGGACAGCGCGGTAGGTTCAACACCCACGCTGAACGCTCCAAATTTCGATTCTCTATCCCCGACAGCACATCCCCCTGAAAATTCCAACAGAGCCAGGCGCTTCAGGCCCCTTCCCGTCAAATCTTCATCCCCCGGGAACTTTTCCCCTCGTCGCCGCATTACCAGTTGTGAAGGGTTTGGACGACACCATGCAAGAAGCATCCCACGCGTTCGTTCTACACTCAGAGGCGGCAAAGCCACTCATCATGCTCGATGCCCGAGAGAATCCCGACGCGCACGATTCCCCATCGACGCTGACCGACGAGCAGCTAATGGTCGCCTTCGCGCGCGGCTCTTCCGACGCGTTTACTTCGCTCTTCCAACGCTACAAGCAGCCGCTCTTTGGATTCTTCCGCCGCCGCGTTCCCGATCCCTCACAGGCAGAAGAACTGACCCAGGAAACCTTTCTCGTCCTATTGCGCGCTGCCTCTCATTACCAGGCAAGCGCGCTCTTTCGAACTTACCTTTACGCAATCGCATTCAAGATTCTGCACGCCTATCGACGCAAATCCGCCTTTCGCGCCACCTTTTGGGGATCGCGGCCCGAACACTCCGAGCCTTCCGTCGAAAGCACCATAGCTGCGGAGGTGTTGCTTCGCCAGGCCGTCGGAAAGCTAGACAGCATCGATCGCGAAATCCTGATGCTGCGCGAGTTCGAGCAGCTAAGCTACGCGGAGATTGNNCGAGCTCTGTCGCATCCCGCTCAACACGGTTCGTTCGCGCCTCTTCCGCGCCCGCACCGCCCTTCACGATCTGCTCGCCGCTCCGGCTCCCAATTCCAATTCAAAGAAGTTGGCGGAATTCGAGGAACGCATATGAACACCACCACGCACCCCGTCGCACCCGATGAAATCATGGCCTGGCTCGACGGCGAACTGCCGATCTCCGAGGCCCGCACGATCGCAACTCATCTCGACGAGTGCGCCGAGTGCGCCGACGTCGCCGCGCAGTTTCGCGCCACGCCTCAATCGCTCTCCAACTGGACCGTTCCGCCTGTTCCTTCGCGGTTGGAAGACTCCATCACAGAATTAGCGCGACGAAAATCCTCCGGCCAAAGCCTTCCAAAACAGAAGCTCTTCACGCGGCCCAGCTTTTGGACGTGGAAGCAGTGGACGCTCGGAACTGGATGCGCGACAATCGTACTCCTGCTTGCAATCCGCCTGTCGATTCCCCGTCCCTCTTACCAGATGGCAAAGCCAATGATGATGAATTCCATCAATCCGCAGGGTGAAAGCCAGTCGATTGATGGCCAGTCCATCGCCGATCAGCGGTCCATCCCACTGAATGGCAGAGCCGAGCATATGGACTCCTTGACTTCGAGCGCTTCGAGCGTCGCAGGAGCTTACGGATACTCGGCAGGTGCGTTGCAAACTCCACCCCCAATTGCCGGCAAGGCTCAGAGCGGCCCACACGCTCGTGCGGTATCAACCGCCACGCCCGCCCCTATGATCGCCCGGACCGCATCTCTCACCGTCATTGTCAAAGACATCTCCGCTGCCCGCTCGTCGTTTGACGCCATCATTGCGCGGCACCGCGGATACTCCGCACAAATCACGTTCGATCTCTCTGAAGGAGCATCGTCGCGCGGAATCGCGGCATCTCTGCGCGTCCCCGCGTCCGAGTTGCCCTCGGCTCTCGCCGAACTCAGAGCGCTTGGCCGCGTCGATCATGAAAAGCAGTCCGGCGAGGAAGTCACGCAACAACACGTCGATCTCGCTGCGCGTCTACAGAATTCGCGTGAGACAGAGCAGCGTCTCCGCGACATACTCGCCCAGCGCACGGGCAAAATCGAAGATGTTCTCCAGGTTGAGGAGGAAATCGCCCGCGTCCGGGGTGAAATCGAATCCATGGAAGCGGACCAGATGGCTCTTGAACATCGCGTCGACTTCGCCACCATCGACCTTGAGTTGGTCGAGGAGTACAAAGCACAGTTCAACTCGCCCGCCAGTTCGGCCTCCACGCGCATCCACAACGCATTCGTCGCCGGCCTCGACAACGCAGCGGCAACCTTACTCGGATTCGTGCTGTTTTTCGAAGAAGATGGCCCCGTAATTCTGATCTGGCTCGCGATCCTCGGCCTGCCGTGCCTTTTCGTCTGGCGCCGCTATCGCAAGGCGCGCAGCGAGCTCTAAGGCTGTACCCCATGCCCCGCAAACCACCCAATCACCCTCCGCTCATATTCCTGCGGCTCCGCGCCCGCCGCGCCGGTATGGCCTGCGTCCGCCGGTTCCCACAGCACGACTGCGGGAATCCGCCCCGCACTCCGCTTCATAATCAACTCCGAATGCCACGGCGAAAGGTTCCTGTCCAGCTTCCCATGAATCAGCAGCACTGGAACCTTGCTCGCAGCCACAGCGTCTTCCGGTGAATCCTGATCCAAATCCACCCCATACCGCAATCGCGCATACAGGAATCCCGCTTCCACCGCTGGCCGCAGCAGCGTGCGCCCCAGCCACGCTCCCGCGCCCAGTTTCGCCGCCAGCCGGTCATACGACGCCTCTCTGAAGCTCGCAAAAGGACACTCCGCCACCACCGCGCAAAATCCCGGCGTCGTTCTCAGCGACTCCAGCAGCAGCGCCGCTCCCATCGATTCGCCCAGCCCATCAATGCACCGTGGCGCGTCATTCTTCTGGACCCAGTCAAACCACCGCCGCAAATCCCGTGCCTCTTTCACGCCGTAGGTCGCCAGTTCGCCGCCACTCGCCCCATGGCTCCGCGCATTCGGCAGCACCACCTGATATCCATGCCGCAGCAGCATATCGGCGTATCCCAGCATCCCACGCCAATTGTCCGACTGCCCATGCAGCAGGATCACCGCATCGCCATTGCCTGTAACGGGCCGCAGGGTCCATCCGCGCAGTGTCACCCCATCGTCCGCGGTCACCTGCACATCCGCGAGCGACGCATGATCGCGCGCCGCAATCGCCTCCGCGTGCTCCACATCGGCCTGGGTTGGCGCGCGCCGCATCGGATGCAGCGCCCAATCCGCAGTCACCACGCCAACGACCGTGCATACCACCAGCCAGGCCGCAACAACCGTCAGGCCGGCTTTCAGCCATCGCCCCAAAAACATCCGCCTTCGATTCATCATGTAAAGTCTACGCACCTCGCCGGAACCGCGTTTCCCGCACCGGCTTTCACCAACCTCAACAGTCCCTCAAGGCTCAAAGCGGACCCGTCCCGCGCAATCCGGACCAATTTCGGCGCTCAAAATGCCTCAAAACAGCACGAAACCGCACCCAAATCGCACGTTTTTGAGCATGTTTTCAATGTTTTCATCCTGGTATAGCAGGACGTTTCCCGCGTTTTCGTCCACCTATAACCACACATTCTTCCAACAAAAAGTCACTCTCTCAATTCCGTACGCATATACCGCGACGTTTTCTCAAAAAATGTAGCCCTAAACCACTACACAGTTTCACAGTGTGGCAGATTTCCACGAAGCTGCCAACCGGACTTTCTATTCCCCAATCCCTATTCCCTACTCCCTGCTCTTTCTCACTGGTATCCTTAAAGACATGCCACCCTCCGCGACGACATACCGGACTGCGACATATGATCGCCCCTCCCCAAGCCCTTCCACGCTGGCTACCTGGCTGCTTTTCGTAGCCATCTTCCTCGCCGTCCAGGTGGGCTCGCTCTTCACGCCTCCGCTGATGGACGACGTGGACGCCGCCCATGCCGAGGCCGCGCAGCACATGGCCGAGAGCGGCAACCTGATCACCTCGCAGATCAACGGAATCCGCTACATTGAGAAGCCGCCGCTGCCCTACTGGCTGGTGGCCGGGTCCTACAAACTCTTCGGCGAGAACACCTTCGCCACGCACCTGCCCAACACGCTGGCCATGCTGGGCCTTGCCTGGCTGGCATGGGCGTGGGCGCGGCGCGCCTGGGGCAATCGGGCGGGTCTCTATGCCGGCCTCGGCGTGCTCACCTCCATCGGGCC
>PMWR01000377.1 GCA_003166055.1 Acidobacteriaceae bacterium | reverse complement strand
CGTGCCCCTTCGCACATCTACGGCGAGCAAGAATTCTACGGCAAGCTAAAGGGCCACTCCGCAGTGATGCGAAGTGGCCCTTGTTGATGGATGCCTGGCGCCGGAGTTACTTGGCGGCGACCAGCGGCTGAGTGGTGAGGCTGCCGTTGGCGTAGCCCTTGGCGATCTCGGTGATGGCGATGGGGGCATAATCGCCGGCGTGGCCAGCCTGACCGAACTGGACCATGCGCGTGGCGACAACCTTCTGCATGGCTTCGCGGGCGGGCTTGAGGTAGTCGCGCGGATCGAACTTCTCAGGTGTTTCAGCGAAGACCTTGCGGATGGCGCCGGTGATGGCCAGGCGGTTGTCGGTGTCGACGTTGACCTTGCGTACGCCGTTGCGGATGCCGAGCTGNNTCAACGCCGGTGCGCTCGGCAAACTCGACCGCCTGGTCGGGATCGGTAATGTGGTCGAGGCCGCTGCCGCCGGCGCCGTGGCCGTCTTCAACGCCGCCGAGGACGCCGATTTCGCCTTCGACGGTGACGCCGCGCTCGTGCGCGAAGTCGACCACCTTGCGTGTAACTTCGACGTTCTCTTCAAATGTGGAGGGTGTCTTGCCGTCGGTCTTGAGCGAGCCGTCCATCATGACGCTGGTGTAGCCGAGCAGGATGGCGCTCTTGCAGGTCTCAAAGCTGTTGCCGTGATCCTGGTGCATGGCGATAGGGATCTCGGGATTGAGCTCGGCTGCCGCCTGGATGAGCTTGAAGAGGTAGAGATCCTCGGCGAAGGCACGCGCGCCGCGGCTGGCCTGGACGATGACCGGCGACTTGGTTTCGCGGGCCGCGGCCATGATGGCCTGAATCTGTTCCATATCGTTGACGTTGAATGCGCCGACGCCGTAACCGCCCTTGGCGGCCTCGTCGAGGAGTTGCCGCATGGAGACTAAAGGCATAGTGAACTCTCCTTCTTGGGATGGCCTGGCCGCCGTGGCGCTCGGGCCCTTGAGGGCAGGAAAACAGCCTCGCGGGCGGCAGGAACTGCAATCGTCCTTATGGTAGCAGAGGAGCGCAAGGGAAAAGTGTGTCGCGAGACACACCGCCCGGAGACGCGAATGCCCTGGTGTGGAATAATCTGCGGGTGAGCTACGCCACCGCAACAATGCACAGCAGTTGGTATCTGGTAGCCTGCGCCGCCGGCACCGTGCTTTTGCTTTTGATTCTGGTTGCGCGCGTGCGGATGCATCCGGCGCTGGCCCTGTCCATCGCGGCGCTGAGTCTTGGTGTGGCCTCGGGGATGGCGCTCAGGCAGGTTCCGCTGTCGTTTACGGGCGGCGTGGGCAACCTGATGGGTCATATCGCCATTTTGCTGGGACTGGGCGCGATTCTAGGACGGCTGCTGGCCAGCTCAGGCGGCGCGGCGGCGCTGGGCAACGCTCTGGTGAGTGGCTGCGGCCCGCGGGGCCTGCCGTGGGCGATGCTGGGGCTGGGCATTTTGGTGGGCATGCCGGTGTTCTTTGAGGTGGGGCTGGTGCTGCTGATGCCGATTGTGGCGGAAGCGGCGCGGCGTACCGGCAAGCCCCCGGTGCTGGCCGGCATGCCGCTGCTGGCGGGGCTCTCCATTGCGCACGGAACGCTGCCTCCGCACCCGGCGGCGATGCTGGCCGTGTCTCTCTATCACGCCGATATGGGGCGCACCATTCTTTACGGACTTGCGGTTGGGCTGCCGGCGGCTGCGATTGCCGGTCCGGGGCTGGGATGGTTCCTGATACGTCGCTGGGATAAGCGGGCGGCAAAGCTCAAGACAGAGGACGCAGAAGACGGGCTGACGCTGTTTGCGCCCACGCTGGCGGAGGATTTGCAGGTCGAGGCAGTGGCGGAGGGTGAGACGGCGAAGGCGGAGCTGATTCCGAAGCCAGCCGGGCCAGTGCGGGCGGCGGCTGCCATTCTGCTGCCTATCGCGCTGATCTTTCTGGGCAGTTGGGCGGATGCGATTGCCACGCCGGGAAGCCTGCTCAACCAGATCTTCCATTTTGCGGGGAGCCCCGACATCGCGCTGCTGATCGCGGTGCTGGTGGCGCTGGTGGCGCTGGGATCGCACATCCAGACCGGGCAACATCATGGCCGGGAGCTGCTGCGGAAACTTACCAACGAGTCGTTCGAGCCGATTGCCAGCGTGCTGGTGATCCTGGCGGCGGCGGGCGGATTGAGCGGCGTGCTGCGCGACTCGGGCGCGGCGGAGGCGACGGTGCGGCTGGCGTTGGGCGCGCACATGCCGGCGCTGGTGCTGGCTTGGCTGCTGGCGGCGGTGGTGCGGGTTGCAATGGGATCGGCGACGGTGGCGATGGCGGTGGCTTCAGGGGTGCTGGCGCCAATGGCCAGCCATATGGGTGTGCGGCCGGAGCTGCTGGTGCTGGCCACCGGGACCGGGTCGCTGGTTCTTTCTCACGTCAACGATGCCGGCTTCTGGATGGTTCAGTCGTTTTTCAAGATGGAAGTCAAGGAAGCGCTGGGCACGTGGACAGTAATGGAGACGGTGCTGTCGGTAGCCGGGTTGGGAACGACGCTGCTGCTGGCGGCGGTGCTGCGGTAGGAGCGAGTGAATGAGTGAACGAGTGAAGATGTGAAGAAGCGAACAAGTCCGGCATTTATCAAGAGCCGTATTCCAAATCTGCCCTTCTGGAGACACCTCAAATGAAACTGCTCCTTCGATGTTCAGCAGCACTTGTCGTAATTGGCGCTTCGGCGACATTGTTTGCGCAGCAGGTCTGGACGGTGAAGCCCGAGTGGGTGCGCGCCCATGAGGATTTCCTTGCGAGCGATGTGCTGGCGGGCCGCGGCTCGGCTACCCGCGACGAGGAGCTGACCGCGACCTATGTCGCCAGTGAGTTTGAGGGCTACGGGTTGAAACACGCGCCGGGAATGGCCAGCTACATTCAGGCCGCGGAGGTGGTCATGCCGCAGCTCGACGGCCAGGCCACGCTCGAGGCAGGCGGCGCCAACCTGAAGGAGGGCGCGGACTTTGTGCTGCTCATGTCGTCTGGAGCCTCCGTTTCAGGGCCGCTGGCGCACTTGGGCATAGCCGAAGCTGCATCGGCACACATCGCAGCGGGATCCGTCATTCTGCTGACGGGAGTCGGCGATATAAAGGCGTTGACGCCGGCCGTGTCGAAGCTGCGGCGGCTGGGCGCGACAGTGATCCTGGTTCCGGAGACCGCGGAGCTGAGCTCGCTGCCGCAGATGTTTGGCGGCAAAACGCGAGTGGGAATACGGCTGGCTGAAGATCCTCCGCGCAAGAGCCCCACCTTGATCCTTGTACACGCCGATGCGGCTTCAAAACTGCCAACGGCCGATGGAGCAACTGTCACGATGACGGTGCACGAGGTTCCGTCAACTCCGCGCCAGACGTTCAATGCCATCGGCTATCTGCCCGGTACCGACCCCCAGGCCGGCACCTTGCTGCTGAGCGCGCATCTCGATCACCTGGGGATCGGCCGCCCCGTCAACGGCGACTCCATTTACAACGGCGCCAATGACGATGCCGCCGGAACCACAGCCGTGATGGAACTGGCCCACGCGCTGGCCGCGGGGCCTCCCCTGCGGCGCAGCGTACTGTTTGTCTGCTATGGCTCGGAGGAGATGGGCACACTTGGGTCAACCTATTTCGGGCACCATTCGCCGGTTCCGCTTAAAGACCTAGTGGCCAACCTGGAGTTCGA
>PMWR01000065.1 GCA_003166055.1 Acidobacteriaceae bacterium | reverse complement strand
TGACCCCAGAGATAAACAAGCCGGTTCCGGTCGGGCGCGACCTGTTTTTCGAGTGCCGATTCATCTAGACCCCCGAAGAGCTTGTTGGCCCTCCCAAGATTGCTCTTCCATGTCGCGATGGCTACGGGAACTAAACTTTCCTCGTTCAACATGTTCTTGCTCCCTTTCTCTTAGTCGATACGAGTCGTATCGTATCCATAGCATTTATTTCGATACGCGATGTACCATTCAGGATTCAGGAGTTTCCTCTTTTTTTTTAGGAGCGCCATGGAATCGGTNNATGGACGCGTTTGTGGCCCGCGTGGACCCGGGGACACTTTTCCTGCCTGCCCGGAGTTACACGGAGAGCATACGGCTGCAGATGCGCTCGATGGCGAAGGTGTTCCGCGGCAAGGACGGGGCTCTTATCCGAGCGCTGCTCGCCGAGGCTCAATTCGACCCCAGGCTCGCCGTTGAACTGCGTGACAGATGGACAATGCCGAGACGAAACATGGCGATCTCGTATTTTCAGCAAGGAATCAAGGATGGAGTTTTGCGCTCTGACGCGGACCCTGACGCAATCATCGACATCCTTTACGCCCCGATTTATTACCGCCTCCAGATGGGCACGGGATCCTTGACGGATGCTTACGTCGATGAGATTTTCGACCATGCGATGAAGGGGCTCAGGAAAGCCTGAGTGATTCGGCCGGGTTGTTTCGACTACTTCCTGGATTGCGACCGTTGTCATCCTCTGGCCCTCTCGCTTTCATCTCCATAAGTGCCATCCGCAACTGTTGATTCTTGATGAGCAGTTCACAAATCCATTCCTGCAAACCCTGCAGCCGGGCTTGCCATTCTTCTTGCAGGCCGTCCACCAACAAATCCGGCAGAAGATCTGTCAAATCCGCAGCGGCCCCACGCCTTATTGGCGGGACTGAGCCGGCTCTCCACAATGGCTCTCCCTGGGGCGGAGTGCTCATGTTGCTCTCCCGTGCAGATTGTGCTCATGGCAAGCGCTTACCTTCCTTGATGTTGTTTCGAATCGTCGTCCGCGACGTTCTCAATGCGCGGTTTGTAAAGCTGGCATCCAGACGGCTGATTCGTTGTTCCCCGGCTTCGCATCGCTCACGCTGGTATTGGAGTCTGCCAAGAGCTTTGAGATTGCCCGAATGGATACGGAGCGGAAAAACTTCTGGTGGTTGTCATTAGGCCAGTTGAGAGATTCCATCGCGTGGAACCAAGCGTCTGCGGCCCGCAGGCGGCCGCTTGGGCCCAGCACCTCTGCTGTCGCCTTCAGAAATGCCGCCATCTCACATTCGGCGTGGCCTTCTATGTTCAGTGAATTAGCGTCGTCGCGATTGAACACTGTTGCTCCTCCGCCTTGACAGCTTTGGGGCCTCGTGTGCTGCCTGCTCTTCTAAGGAACTATGAAGGAAGCTTGGGGTGAATACATCCCGCGATGGGATACATTTTGAATGCCGGGGATTGGTGTGGATCCTATAACCCGATCTAGGGATTTCTCGGACCCACTGAGCGCATGGGACTGTGGTATGTGCCAACTCACAATCCGACCCTCAATTGTCGTCGAGGTGGACGTCGGCCCGGGGAATAACAATTTCACGACGGCCGAACAAACGCGCGTCAACCGAGAACGCACCCGGACCAAGCAAGACCTGCGCTGCGGACATAAAAGACAAGTCCAGAGCTGTGAACGCATTGTTGTGCTTGACAGGGTCAAGGGATTGGAACAACGAAGCACCCACGGCAACATAACTTACTGTGGCTGCAATACCGGCTACAGGAGTCAGGAAGCCAATGAGCAGCATGAGCCCTAGCAGGATCGCGATTGATCCCAGAATCCAGTTGCCCAATGCGGCTCCGGAAGTTGAAAGGGGAAAACTAAGACCTTGGATAATTGCGCCCGAACTGACGCCCAACCGCAGAAGGATGAGTCCGACGCCAGGCCAACCGTCGGGAAAGCTGGAGAATAGCCTTTGCAGCTTATGCCTCCTCGGCAGGAAAGCGCACTGCCGATGAGACTAGGCTTTTTCGCTTTAGATTTAATCCCCCGATCGAGTGATTGTTTGTTACAAATCTTCTGGGGAACGCACTTATGGAAGGGGAGCTAGACTTGTATGATGCCGCGCCGTATTCCAATTGCTACGGCTTCTGTGCGATCACCTGCCCCAAGCTTCTCCATGATGTGTTTGATATGTGCTTTGACCGTCTCTTCAGAGATAAACAGCAGCGATGCAATGTCGCCATTACGGTTTCCGCCGGCGATCTTCTGAAGGACTTCGATCTCGCGCTTGCTCAGCGATTCATCGCCGAAATGTTCTGCAAGATGAGCCGCAACCTCCGGCGGAATACTTTTCTTTCCGCTGTGCACCTTGCGGATCATCTCCACGAGTTGTTTCCGGGGCATGCTCTTGAGCATGTACCCTTGAGCTCCGGCCTGGAGTGCGCGCTGGATCTCGACGTCCCCTTCATAAGTGGTGAGCATGATGACGCGCGCATCCGCAGCCAACGTGCGAATGGCGATCATGGCATCAATGCCTCCAATATCGGGCAACCTGAGGTCCATCAGAGTGATGTCCGGCCGGTGCTCCCGGTAACCCTGTATAGCCTCGCGGCCAGTCGCGGCTTCGGCAACCAGCAGCATATCGGGCTCGTTCCTTATGATGGTCGCAATTCCTTCCCTCATAATCGGGTGATCATCAACGCAGAAGATTCGAATCGGAGAAGAGACGTCCATCCTTGCCCTCATTTCCTTTGGCTGCCCGCTGGCGATTCCAACCGCTCCCGGCGCACACTGGGAAGCCAGCGGATTTTTCGATCATTGGCTGCGCTTTCGAAAGCTATCTCGCTGGGGACGATGAGTTCCACCTCGGTGCCCGCGCCCGGGCGGCTGCGAAGTCTGAAACTGGCGCCAATAGCCTCGGAGCGATCCCGCATGCCTGGTAGTCCCCAGTGGCCTTCACGACCTGAGTGTAGTACCAGGGGATCAACCCCTACGCCGTTGTCGCGCACCAGAACCCGCAGATGCTCGTTCGAATATTCCACGTCCACCTCGACGCTATGAGCATTAGCGTGCATAAATGCGTTCACAATGGCCTCGCGGCCTATGCGGTAAACCTCATTGCGAATCATGGGACGCAGGGGGCGCACATTGCTATGCACGATAACGCGGAAAGCCACACGGTCGTCAAAAGAGAGTTCCTTTCCCATACGTGAGAACGCCATTTCAAGACTGTGATTGTCGGTCTCCGGCGCACGTAAACCGCGAAGAGCGTTTCTGCCCTCTTCCGTAACGTCAGTCATCAACTGCAAAATCCGTCTCAAGAGAGGCTTGGTTGGCGAATCATCGGGAAGTTGATCTTCTGCCACATCAAGTTGCAATGCAGCACTTTGGACACCTTGCAGCAGCGTGTCGTGCAGTTCCTGCGCGATCCGCGTACGCTCCGCAAGCCGTTCCTGGAAACGGATATTCAATTGCTGCGTCAATTGGTAAATGCGCAGCCGATAGAGCCCGAAGACCGCGAGGCTGAAGGCGACCAGACCTGCCATCTGAAACCACCAGGTTTGCCAGAATGCTGGCTCGATGACGAATGGAATGCTGGCCTCCGGTCCATTCCATAGACCTTCGCCATTCGAAGCTACCACGCGAAAACGATAGAAGCCCGGATCGAGATGAGAGTAGACAACCTGGCGAGATGTGACATTGCTACTCCAGTCCTGACCCGAGCCGTCGAGCTTGTAACGAAATTCTAGCCGTTCCGGAATAGACAGGTTGGAAGCTGCATAGTTGAAGGTTATGCTCTTGCTGCCTGCCGAAAGCTTTGGTGATGTTTTGAGATCAACTGGGATTCCCTCAGCCGATGTCGATTCGATTCGAACCGCAACCGGTCCAGAATTCCGGACAGAGCGTTGTGGACTAGCCACTGCAAGTCCGCGGTTAAGGGACACCCACACATTGCCGAGCGGGCCCGCTGCCACTGAGCGGTCACGCCGCACGCCTTCCAGTCCCCGAAGTCCGTCTGCAATTCCGTAGCTTTGGAAATCCGAGTCATCGAGAGTGCCCATTCGCAGTCGATCGCGATCCACACGATTCATGCGATCCGAGGTGGCGAACCAAAGTGAGCCTCCCTTGTCTTCCGTGATTCCAAAGATCTGCTCGCGCAATGCTTCCGGCACTGTGCGCGGCACACCTGCATGGCCGGAGGCAACAAATGCAAGACCTGCGGAAGTAGCAGCCCAAATTACCTGTTTCGAATCCTCGAAGACAATCGTTACATTCGCTGATGGAAGACCGTCAGCAGTTGTGCGATTCGACCAATGGCCGTTGGCGAAGGATGCAAGGCCGTTTGGAGTGGCGAACCAAGCGGTTCCGTCGCTGGCCTCGAGGATTGAGTTGACAGAGTTCGCCGGCATTCCATTGGCCACGGAATAATTCGTAATGACTCCGTCTTTCAGCCGGCTGACCCCGGCGCTCAGGGTTCCCGCCCAGACGCTTCCATCCCGATTGCGAAAAACCGAACAGATGCTGTTTTGGGGCAGTCCATCCGCCTGCGTATAGGTCTTCGCGACAAACGAGCTGCCGCTCCTGGTAAGGCGAGTCAGGCCCCCGCGCTGTCTGCCAATCCAGATTTCTCCGCTCCCACCGCTGATCGAGTAAACGACGTCTCTATCTAGTCCGGCAATTGTCAAATGCCCGACGTGATTGTCCCTCAGCCAGTAGAGTCCACCGGAGACAGGAGCAAACCAGGTGCGGCTTTCAGAATCGACGTAGACCGGACCGTTGTTCGCGGGAGGAAGACCTTCGCTAGTCGAGTAAGTTTTGAACGCCCCGTCCCGAAGCCTTTCAATGCCTCGCGGACCACCGTACCAAAGTGCACCGTCATGATCTTCATAGACTGCCGTAATCTTGGTACCCTGGTTTCGGCCGGTCTGGTCGAAGGATGCAACCCCTGAAGTGTTGATGCGGACGAGTCCGTGGTCAGTCCCCACCCATACGTTGGAATCGTGATCCTTGCCCATCGCCAGGACATGGGATTGATTGATCGAGCGCGGGAGACCTAACTTAACCAGTCCTTTCCCGTCCCAGTACTCGATGCCGGCGGTCGTTCCAATCCATAGCCCGCCATTATTGGCTGCAAGCAGGGTATTAATGTCCTTGTTCACCAACTCTTTGGCCACGCTTGAGACGGATCCCCCGTCGACGCGAAGAAGTCCAAAGTTCCGTGATCCCATCCAGATTCTGCCGTCGCGAGTAGCAGTAATTGCGTTGGCGGTGGCGCTTAACTCTGACGCGTTGGCGACTGTTTCGAGCTTTCCAAAGCGAAAACGAAAAATGCGACTACTGAGTCCCGCGAGAAGCAGCCCTCCTTCGCTATCTTTTGAAATCGCAGTAAAGGCGTGCTCTTTCAGGCCGAAGCGCGCATAGGCATCCTCGAATTTCCCTTCGCGATAGCGGAGCAGATGCGGACCATCGAGGAGGATCCACATGCCCCCCTCTTCATCCGACTCCAGTCCGCGCACCGGACCGCTCGAAGGCAAACCCGGAATGGGCCGCTGAATCAGGACAAAGCTGAAGCCATCGAAGCGAACCAACCCTCTTTCCGTTCCTATCCAGAGATACCCGTCCTCTGATTGGCAGATGGCATAGACCGCCTCACCCAGGAATCCTCGGTCGGTACCCCAGGTTTCGTGGATATATTGCGACATGGAACTGCTGGGATCCAACGCGCAAGCCCCGTGCGCCAGGCAAGCACACGCAATCCCGGCCAGCAAGCTCCTCCACAGCAGCCGCCCTGAAACCCCTCGATCACGGAAGGTATTCAAACTTCTCAATAACCACCTCTGCA
This sequence comes from Acidobacteriaceae bacterium, assembly GCA_003166055.1. The sequence continues at coordinate 762 of PMWR01000065.1, read as the reverse complement.
GGGCCTTGCAAGGTGCTTCTGGAGTGGTGAAAGTCGTAAAGGTCGATATGAACTCTCTCCCCCGCCGGGGTAGGAACGCCCGAAGTGAACACATGCTCGCTGATCCTCTTCGCTTCGGGGGTAATTACGGAGCCGCGGATAGACTTGAACGAAGCAACCCCAGGCTCCCAGCGAAGTATATGCGTAACCTCCCCTGCCGGCACCGTAAAGCGTGCCACATTCTCTGGAGCGTAGTAGGGCTGGACGACATACTGCGCGTTCAGAAGGTTCGGTGTGGCCCAACGGCTCAATTCAATGTCCAGTTCCTTGCGGGTTTCATCCGGCGCCGCATCATCCAGCGTGTACATGCCAACCACGGGAGATGCCCCCAGATGAGCACTATCCTGAACGACAAACCGATAAGAGCCAAATCCGAGGCTGCGGTTCAGAATGACTTCCGCGCAGGTCCAACGGCCATCCCGGACAGCCATGCGAAGATGCAGATAGCCATTTTCGTCGACCCAGGCATTTTCGGGATCATAGAAATTCGGTTCACCTCCACGGTCACTTCCCGCACTACGGACCGTCCAGTCATAGCCGCTAAAGTGGAGCAGCTTCGGAGTGAGCGGTTTGGCGGTGGCACCCTTTGCCGTTGCTACAGCAACAACACCGTTTCCCACACTCGGTAACGCATCGATCTTTGACGGTGGTTGATACCCCGGTTCCACAAGCAGGGCAGCATACTCGGTTCCGAGATGAGTCGAGTTCTTCCAGCTCGAATCC
>PMWR01000531.1 GCA_003166055.1 Acidobacteriaceae bacterium | reverse complement strand
ACGATCACGCTCACGCCGACGGGTGGACTTAGCGGCACGGTCACCCTGACGTGCGCGGCGACGGTCAGCCCGTTCGGAGCAGTTTCCGCACCTACCTGCCCGTCTACGACGGCAACAATCGCAGGCGGTGTTGCGACTACCGCGGCTCTGAGCCTGCAGACAACTGTAACTACAACGCCGGGCGCGTACATGATTNNGCAAGCCTGGGTGCGAACGGGAGCTCGACCATTACCGTAACTCCGGCTGGCGGCTTTACTGGCCAGGTGAACCTGAAGTGCGCAATGACATCGGCGCCGAGCGGGGTGAACGATAATCCAACCTGCACCTTCGGAACCACGAACAGCGTGTTCATCGGCGGGGCAGCCCCGGCAACCGCGACGATGACGGTCAACACGAGCACCACCGCTGCGGCGCTGCATGCAATTCACAACAGCGGATGGATTGGTACGGCCGGCGGGACTGTGCTGGCTGGGCTGCTCTTCTTCTTCCTCCCTACCCGCCGTCGTAATCGCTTCGCGATGCTTGCTCTGCTGATTGTGGCTCTGGCTGCAGGCGCGAGCGGCTGCGGGGGCAACGCAAAACCCGCAGTTGATGGAACGGGCGCCTTCACCTTCACCGTGACCGGCACCGACGCCGCGACAGGGGCGATCGTGAACACGACGACTGTCACCGTCAACGTGCAATAACTCTGGAGTTATGTTGCGGCTCCTCCGATGCCGCATTCTCAGGAATGCGGCATCTCTTTCGAGGAAATTAAGAAGAAAGTGGCTTCAACCTGGAGGTTGGATTGAATCGCACAAAGCGGAACACAAAACGAATCAGTTGGTAAGAGACGCACGCGTGATGGTCGCGGGCGCATCAACGGACGGAAGGGAGAGTCCGACACGGCTGAGCAACGACAAGAAGCGAGGATCGCGGTGCAGGTTGTCGAGCATGGGATTGACCGCGAGGTCGAGAGCCGATGGATCGTGCCGATCGATCGTTTGCTGGAGCGCTGCGATCGCGTGGTCACGGTCGCCGACAAATGCATACCACTCCTCTGGGACGAAGTCATGCGGATGAGAAGTTGTGGCTTCGGGATGTTCCTCGATCGCGCTCACGCGGACGGCCGCGTATGCTGTCGCACCACCGCGGCGAAACTCGGCCAGGCCGCGGTCCTCAAGCGCTACGCGCGCCTTGTCCTTATCGATTACAGCAGTGGCTCGCCACTCGGCGATGGACTCCTCGTAGCGCCCCGCATCGAACAGCGACCAGGCCAACTGGTCGTGCGCGCGGGAGGAGTTGGGCGCCATGGCCACGTTACGCCGCGCCGCGTCGACTCCGCGATCATATTGATGCGCGGCGCCGGAGACGAAGGTATCGATCGCGTTGATGTACGGCCAAAGGGGATCGCTGGTGCGCGCTACATCGACTTGATGCAGCGCCTCGTCGGCATGGCCCTCGTCAGCGAGAAGCTCCGCCAGGTATGCATGATTGGCTGCATTGTTGGGGTCCAGTTCCAACGCGCGGCGCAGTTCCGCCTCGCCACGCGCCGCATTCCATTCATCCCGGATGGCGATGACGCCAAGCACGGTGTGCGCCTCTGCGACGAGCGGATTGATGCGTTCCGCCTTTTCGGCCAGCAGCTTCGCCTGGTTCATCTTCTCCGCTCGGTCAGCGGCGCCAGCCATGCTCAGGTAAGTAATCGCCATGCCCGCATAGGCGCGAGCAAATGCGGGATCGAGCGCGATGGCGCTTTGGTAATGCGCAATGGCACTGTTCTGCCCCGCGGCGGTTCCAAGCGAAGCCAATCCTCTTGCCTGGAGATAGTCGAGGTAGGCCTCCTGATTCTGCGTGGTTCCGGCAATTGGCGGGGCCGAGCCTCCAGTCAATTGAAGACCGGAAAAGATGTCCCGCTGAGCCTTGTCACGGAACGCGGCCATCTCCTGCAAGGAACCCGTGTATTGGAACGAAGCCAGATGCGCCGCATCGCGACCTCTCACCAATTCCAGCCGCAGTAAACAGTGATCCTCTTCAACAGTGAACCAGCCAAGGAGCAGCAGATCAAGATTCAGTGACTTTGCAATGGCCTTCAAACCGGCATCGTCCTTCTTCAAATTCCCGAGAGAATGTGAGGCATGAACTTGCAAAGCCGGCAACTGCGACAAGGTCTCGCTGAGATCCAACCGGAAGCTTTGCTCCATCTGCTCGGCCTGTGCTCCGTGCGTCTCGAAGGGAACGATGCCTAGCGTGAGACCATCTGAGGAAAACGGCTTGTTGTGTCTTGACAGGATGAGGGCAAACGCAAGAACCGCAAACATTCCCACGCCGAGCAAGTACACGCCTGGCGCGCGCTGGATCGATGCCATCATCCCAGCGAATAGCCGATTGCGGTGCGGACTGGCATATGTCTCTTCCAGAAACATCAACTCAGAGTGTGGTGAGGCGGTCTCCGATGCTACGAAGTCTCCAGAGAGCGGCGCCAATATATCTCCAAATGGGCCTCGCGCCCATTCAATCGCCCCTGGACCCCCCATCTCACTTTCGGCGACTGTGGCTGCAGCCGACAGGGCGGAGTTTGGAGCTATTACTGCTGATTGCGGCGCCTCGCTCGGCAAGCAGGACACTTCGCCGATAAACCGGTAGCCTCGCTTGGGAAGGGTTTCGATGAAGTGAGGCTTTTTGGGATTATCGCGCAGGACGGTGCGCAAAAAATTGACGGCGCGATTGATGGCATGATCGTGGTCGATGAATTCGCCATCAGGCCACAATAGCTGCCGCAGATATTCGCGAGTCACCACGGCTCCGGCATGTTGAAGGAGCGCGGTTAACAAAACCAGTGTCTGCGGGGGAACCCGGAGGTAGTGATCGTTCCGTTTGAGCACGCCGGCAGCGGCATCAAATGTAAAGACCGAGAAAGCAAACCTACTGGATCTCATATATCAGGATAACATGACCCTAAAACAGGAATCCATAACCCTGTGAGATGGATGAGTTTTGGCCCGCCAGGTAGTATTCAGCAAAGACGTGTCCAAGATTTCGGCAGCTTCCATTTGAACGGATGTCACCTCAATTGGCCGTGCCCTTTTTAATTCAGACGAAGGCCGTGAACAGGGGAAGAATGGCTCACCCAAAGCGATTGCGATGGTGCAGGGTCATGATTGGTCCTTAAGAAGGCTTGGTGGGTTGGGTGGTTGGACTTGAACCGCAAGTGGGCCCGGCGCGGTGAGGAACCGGGCAACCCGGTTCAGGAGAGGTTCGGTCTGCTCCCGGTGGGGAAGATGACCCGTGTTGGCGAAAAGCTCGAACTCCACCGCGGGGAGGGCGGCTCGCAACGCCTCGCGGTGCACGGTCGAGCCAAAGACGTCGTTCTCGCCTTGCAGAACGAGAACCGGGCAGTCGATCTGGTTGAGCAATGCATGCGGCAGCGGTATCCCAGGCGCCATGCCGGTTGCCCAGTCGGCCCACGCGTAAAACACCTCGTCCGCGTCGCGGTGGTAAAGCGCCAGCCGCTCCTGCAGCTTGCTGCCGCGGTACGCGGCGGCCATTCCGGCTATGTATTCGGCGGAGGCTGCCTCGGCCACCACAAACGGGCTCTCGAGAATCAGGGATTGCGCGCGGCGAGATTGCGCGGCGAAGAGCATGGCAATGGCCGCGCCCTCGCTGTGGCCGTAGACAATCGCAGCATCCACGCCAAATCGATCCAGCAGCTCCGGAATCACGATGCCCGTCTGGCGCAGGTAGTAGTCTGGATTCCGTTCTTCCAGCGGACCGTCCGAGTGGCCGTGCCCAGGACGCGAGTAAAGCAGCACATTGGCGCTTGCCGCCGCAGCCAGCTTTTGGGGAAAATCTTTCCAGTATGCGACTGAGCCGAGCGCTTCGTGCAGCAGCAAAATGGTGCCGCGCGCGTCTTCCGCCGTATGCAGCGCCACTTCAATCTGCTTGCCGTCCAGCGCCAGGCGCCGAGATTGCGATTGCACCTGAGCCCTCATTGGTTCCCCAGCCAGACCACTTTGCTGCCTTGCTGCTCCCACGCCTTGTGCTGCGGGGAGATCCACTTGTGACGAACCGGATTTGGATACAGATAGACGCTTTCGAGCGATGCCACAAGTGACCTCCGAGAGGAATTGTACTAACCGATGGGTA
>PMWR01000431.1 GCA_003166055.1 Acidobacteriaceae bacterium | reverse complement strand
GACGTATGCCACCAGGTGATCGAGTCCCGTCCCAGTCAATTTTGCTCACCGCCGCCGAAGCACGCGTGCTCGGCGCTCTCGTCGAAAAAGAAGTAACCACGCCGGACTACTATCCGATGTCGATGAATGCGCTGATCAACGCGTGCAACCAGCGCTCGAACCGCGAGCCGGTGACGGACCTCGACGAAGATGCGGTGCGCCAGGCTCTGCACGGCCTTGAGGATTTGCGCCTTGCCGGCCGCGCGCGCGGCGCCGATGGCCGCGTGACCAAGTACGAGCATTGGCTGGGCGAGGCGTTCAATTTCAGCCGCGCGGAGACTGCGCTGATCTGCGTGCTGCTGCTGCGCGGCCCGCAGACGCCGGGCGAACTGCGTGGACGCACCGAGCGGATGCACCGCTTTGACGAGATCAGTGAAGTGCTGGCGGGTTTGCAGAAGTTGATGGAGCGCGAGCCGGCGCTGGTGGCCGTTTTGCCGCGCCAGCCGGGAACGAAGGAGTCGCGCTATGCACATCTGCTGTCAGGAAATGTTGAGTCGGCGGTTGCGACTGAGAATGCATTTGGACTACGCGCCGGCGGCCATGATGCGGGGCAAGACTCTGGTCACGAGGAGCGGATTGCGCAATTGGAATCGGCCGTAGCGGAACTGCGCCAGGAAGTGGTTAGGCTGCGAAAAAAGATTGACGATCTGTTCGGGGATTGAGACGCGGAGTTCGGGGAACGCACTGAACTCCGCTCAGGTCTAAATCAGCTCGTAGCCCGCAAACCAGTAGCCAATCTCAAAAGCCGCCGTATCTTCCGCGTCCGACCCGTGAATCGCGTTTTCCGAGATCGATCCCGCAAATTGCTTGCGAATGGTTCCCTCTTCCGCGTTGGCCGGATTGGTTGCGCCCATCAGTTTGCGCAGATCGGCAATCGCGTTTTCCTTCTCGAGGACCAGCAGAACCAGCGGCCCTGACGACATGAATGTCGTGAGCTCGTCGAAGAAGGCACGTTCCTTGTGAACGTAGTAAAAGCCCTCGGCCTGCTTCTTTGAGATGGAAGCCTTTTTGATAGCCACGATCTGAAAACCGGCCTTGTAAATCTCGGCGAGGATGGCTCCGGTAAAGCCTTTGCGGACGGCGTCCGGTTTGACGATGCTGAACGTACGTTGCGGCACTTGAGTTGCTCCTTCAATAGACTGGCAATAGATTACGTCTTCCTTTTCATTGTAATGGGAGCAGTCTCCCCATGCCCGTCCATGGGGAAATCTGCTAAAGTTGCCGCATGTTGCGCCTGACCTCCTCCTCGCTTTGTTGTTCTATCGCAGTGCTTGGTCTTTATGCCGCCGGGATCGGCGGCGCTGAGGCACTCGGCCAGACTGTTACACCCGCCGGACCCGCATCCGTTTCCGCACCGGCACTCGCACCGGCACCCGTGTCTGCACCCGTAACCGGGGCCTCACAAGAACTGCGGGTCTTCGATCCATCGCTGGTCGACAAGACCGTTGACCCTTGCGAGAACTTTTACCGCTTCAGTTGCAACGGCTGGTTCAAGCGCAACCCGCTGCCGGCGGATCAAGCCTCGTATGGGCGCTTTACTGAGCTGTTTGAGCTGAACCGGCTACACCTGAAGCTGATACTCGAAGAGGCAGCGACGCCCAACGCGAATGCGAATCCGCGCAGCGCGAACGAGCAGAAGATTGGCGACGAGTACGCAAGCTGCATGGACACGGCGTCAATCAATCGCCTGGGCCTGACGCCTCTGCAGCCAGAGCTGGATCGCATTGCCGCGCTCAACACGCCTGCCGAGTTGCCTGCGCTGCTGGCGCACCTGCACGCGATTGGCGTGAGCGCGTTCTTTGGCCTGGGATCGAATCAGGACTTCGCCGATTCAGCATCGGTGATCAGCTTCTATGGCGCGGGCGGTCTGGGATTGCCGGAGCGCGACTACTACACGAGGACCGATGCGAAGAGTGTGGAGCAGCGGCAGCAATATGTGGAGCATGTGCGCAACATATTTATGCTCGCGGGCGAACCGAAGACACAGGCGACCGCGGATGCGAAGACCGTGTTGGCGCTGGAGACTCGCCTGGCGAAAGCATCGCTCACGATTACTGAACAGCGCGATCCGCAGAATCTGAATCATCCTACCGACGTGGCGGCCTTTTCAAAGGAACTGACGCATTTTTCACTTGCCGATTATGTGGCTGCGGCGCATGCACCGGCCGCCGGTAAGGCGAACGACATGGAGCCGAAGTTTTTTGCGGAGTTCAACACGCTGGTGGCCGATACGCCGATGGATCAGATCAGGACTTATCTGCGCTGGCATCTGCTGCATGCTTACGCCGGCACCAGCTTGCCCGAGAGTTTCGACCATGAGAATTGGAACTTCTACTCGCACATTCTCAATGGAGCTGAAAAGGAACAGGAGCGCTGGAAGCGCTGCACCAGCCGCGTGGATCGCGAGTTGGGCGAGGCGCTGGGGCAGGTGTATGTGGCCAAGTATTTTCCTCCGGCCGAGAAGAATCAGGCCCTCGAGATGACCCTGGCCATCGAGCAGGCCATGGGCAAGGACATCGAGGGCCTCGATTGGATGAGCGCCGCAACCAAGGTGAAGGCCAAAGAGAAACTGCACACGGTGATGAACAAGATCGGCTATCCCGACAAGTGGCGCGACTATTTCAAGCTGGAGATTGTGCGCGGCGACGCACTGGGCAACGCAATGCGGGTGCACGAGTTTGAAACGGCACGCGACCTGGCCAAGATTGGCAAGCCGGTGGACAAGGGCGAGTGGGGCATGACGCCGCCCACGGTCAACGCCTACTA
>PMWR01000080.1 GCA_003166055.1 Acidobacteriaceae bacterium | reverse complement strand
CACTACATAAAACGGACTCCCTGCAAGCGAGATGTGCGGGTTTAACTCACGGAGATGAATGTTCCCCGGAAAGCGTCGATGCTGGAGCGCCAGCAGAATCTTGAATACTCCCGCGATTCCCGCTGCCGGTTCGAGATGCCCGATGTTGGTCTTAACGGCGCCGAGCCCGCATGTGTTGACGGTGGGTTTCTGCCCACGCTCTTCGTACAGGCGGCGGAACGCCTCCTTCAAGCCTTCCACTTCGACAGGGTCTCCAAGCTGCGTGCCGGTTCCATGTGTCTCGATATAGGAGATCGTCTCAGGCGCGATCTCCGCAGCCCGGCAGGCTTCCACAATCAGCTCCGCCTGAGCTATAGGATTGGGAGCGGTCAGCGACTGCGCCTTGCCGCCATGATTCACGGCGCTTCCGGGGATGAGGCCGTAAATGGAGTCGCCGTCCGCCAGCGCCTTGCGCAGCGGCTTCAACAGGAGGACGCCTACACCCTCGCCTTTCACCAGGCCATTGGCTGCCGCATCGAAGGTGCGGCAGCGGCCGTCAGGAGAGAGGATGCCGAGCTGGCCCGTTTTCACCCACGTCTCCGGCATGAGATTGAGGCTGACCGCGCCGGCGAGGGCCCACTCGCTTTCTCCACTGCGGATGGATTGAACGGCGCGATGCAGCGCGACGAGGCCGGCCGAGCACGCGGTGTCGACGACCTCGCTCGGCCCGCGCAGGTCGAGCAGATACGAGACGCGGTTGGCCAGCATGGAATGCGCGTTTCCGGTGCCCATCTGCGCGGCTGACGCAACACCGGATCGCTCCAGCAACTGCTGGTACTCGGCAAACTCCACGCCCGCGAAGACGCCGACCTTGCGTCCGGCGAGCGAGGAAGGCGCATAACCGGAGTCTTCGATTGCGCGCCACGCCTCTTCCAGAAACAGGCGGTGCTGCGGGTCCATGATTTCGGCTTCTTTCGGCGAAATCCCAAAGAAGAGCGGGTCGAATTTGTCGAAATCGGGAACGAATCCGCCCCATTTGGAATGGGTCTTCGCCGGGTCCAGCGCGGGATCGCCGAACCATTCGCGCCAGTCGAAGCGCTCCGGCGGAATTTCACGAATGAGGTCATGGCCCGCTTCGAGGTGCGACCAGAGAATCTCTTTCGTCGCCGATTCCGGAAAGCGTCCGCTTGCCCCGACGATTGCGACGGACTCGCCGCGCCGCATGGCGAGAGATGGTGTCGGCGAGGCTGCCGGGCTGGATTTTCGCGGTTCGGGACGAGCGGACTCCAGAGAACCATTCGCGGCCAGGTGTCGAGCTATCGCGGCAATCGTGGGATGGGCAAAGAAGATGGCCGGATTGATCTCCGCGGCAAAATGTTGCGACAGGCTTCGCGCCAACTCGGTCAGGTTAAACGAGTCGCAGCCAAGACTGACGAGGTGCTCCTCGACATCGAGGGACTCCGCGGGCATGTGCAGAACTTCCCCGACCAGGCGGGTTACTTCGAATTGCACATGTTCCGCTGAATCGGCAATCGCCGGCTGAGGTGAAGCTTCCACAAACTGCTGCTCATGCTCGTGTATCCAGTGGCGCTCGGGAGCAAACGGATACGTTGGCAGGTGTGCGCGTCGTGGAGGAGCGCCCGCATAGAGACGCGGCCAATCCACTTGAAGCCCTTTCACCCATAGCTCGCCGATCTGCGCGAGCTTGCCCTTGCGAAGCCACGACCCAATTGTGGATTGCAGGTCTTCATCCTGCATGAAGCGATCCGAGAGAGCGTCTCCGCCGCGCACCTCCGCGGACCAGCAGCCGTCTATCGAGGAATCGCCGGAGAGCCACTGAGCGAGCTTCGTTGCAAGTTCATCCGTATCGCCAACAAGGAATGCGGCGCGGTGGGACATCGCCTGACGGCCGCTCTGGAGGGTATACGCGATGGAGGCAAGGCTCGCTTCCGTCGAGGCGCGGGAGACGTACTCCTGTACCTGACGCGCAGCTTCTCGCAGGCGGCCCGCGTTTTTCGCCGAGAGGACGATCAGGGCGGCATCGGACGGCGCAGCCTGATGCGGCGCTTGTGGAGCCTCTTCGAGAACAACATGAGCATTCGCGCCGCCAAATCCGAAAGAGCTGACGCCGGCTCGCAAGGGCAGCTCCGCGCCATTGTTGTCGAGCAGGCGACGCCAGCCCTGTGTTTCCGTCGGCAGATAAAACGGCGAACCGCCGAGGTCGATGTACGGATTCTGCTCGGTGAAGTGAAGATTCCGCGGCAGCGTACGGTGTTTCATCGACAGAATGGCCTTGAACAATCCAGCCATGCCTGCCGCGCGTTCCAGATGCCCGACGTTCGTTTTCACCGCGCCAAGTGCGCAGTGCGGCAACGCCGGCGGGGCATTGCCGCGTTCCCGATAAAGCCTGTCAAAGGCCAATTTCAAACCATTGATTTCGATCGGATCGCCCAGCGCAGTCCCGGTCCCATGCGTTTCGATGTAGCCGACAGTGGAGGGATCGACGTCCGCATCCTGATAGGCGCGCACCAGCAGGTCGGCCTGCGCCATGGGATTCGGAGCGGTGAGAGAATTCGCCCGGCCCGCGTGATCCTCCCACGTCGCCTTGATGACGGCGTGAATTGCGTCTCCATCTTCAATGGCGCGACTCAGCGGTTTCAGCAGTACAGCGCCGACTCCTTCGCCGCGCACATATCCGTCAGCATTGCGATCGAAGGTCTTGCAGCGGCCGTCCCGAGCGAGCATTCCGGCCTTGTCGAATGCCGCGAACGCGGTTGGCGTCAGCAGAATATTCACACCGCCCGCGATTGCCATCTCGCATTGGCCGCCGCGGATTGCGTGCACCGCGCGATGCACCGCGATGAGCGCGCTGGAGCAGGCGGTGTCGATCGGTTCGCTGGGGCCGCGCAGGTCGAGCAGGAACGAGATGCGGTTGGCCGCCATCGCGTGAGAGAGCCCGGTGGACATGTGTGCCTCGACCGGCAGCCCGCTGGATTGAATCAGCTCCGTGTAGTCGTTGGCGCCCACGCCGACAAAGAGGCCGGTGCGGCTGCCGGCGAGAGCGGCAGGGTTGTAACCGGCGTCCTCGATCGTCTTCCACACGGTTTCAAGGAAGAGACGCTGCTGCGGGTCCATGAGGTCGGCTTCGCGCGGCGAGATATGAAAGAAGGCAGCGTCGAACCGGTCCACCTCGGGCAGGAAGCCGCCACGAATTGGAGTTCCATTCACGGCCGCCCGCAGCTCGGTGCGATCTGCCGGCGCTTCGGTAATCAGGTCAGCGCCTGCCGCGAGATTTCGCCAGAAAGCATCGAGGTCGGCTGAGCCGGGCATCATACCGCTCATTCCGATGACGGCGATCGGATCGCGATCCGGGGCAGGGAGGTTCTTCTGCATAAAGCGCGAATGAAATGCGATTTGAGACCGCGAGGCTTCCACTCTGGCAACTCGCTGAGGGGCGCGGCGGGACGGCTGCGCGAACTCGCGTAAAGCATCCGGATGCCGCTGGGCAAAATAGCGAGCGAACGATGCAATGGTCTGGTACTCGAAGAAGACTGTCGGCATCAAGTCCGTGCCGAACCGTGTGTTGAGTTGATTCGCCAGCTCGCCGAGCGTTACGGAGTCGAAGCCATAGCCGCTGACATCTTCGTCCGGGTCGATCTGCGCCGCCTCGATCCGCAGAATTGCGGAAACCATGCGAATGATCTCACGCGTAAGCGATTCCGCTTGTGCGAGCCTGGTATCAGGCTCGATGGCGGCAGGTTCACTGGCCGCGGGAACCGCGGGCTCGCTGCCTGCGTGGACGATTGGCGCCGATGCCTGGTCCAGAATGCGCCGCACCTTCAATGCATCTCCGTAAAGCACCACGCACTGATCCGATTGCCCGGCGAGAGCCGATTCCAGCGCCTGCATTGCGGCATTCGAGGGCAGCGGCTCCATGCCCAGCGTGTCGCGGAGGAATGTCTCGGTTGTCGTGCCCACGGACATGCCGCTATCAGCCCACAGCGGCCAGTCGATGGAGATTGTCCGCCCGCTCCTCGTACCCTGCGCGACCCGTTGGTTGCGGGCTTCCGCAAAGCCATCGAGGAAGCCATTCGCGAAGGCGTAATCGCACTGGCCCGCATTTCCGGCTACGCCCGCAAGAGATGAAAACAGCGCGAAGAAGTCGAGCGGCTCGGCTTGCGTTGCCTCGTCGAGATGCAGCACGCCATCGATCTTGGGCCCGAGGACATGATTGAGATCATCGAGGTTCTTCCTGATCAACCAGGCATCGCGCACGACCCCTGCCGCGTGGAAGATTCCATTGAGCGCGCCGAATCGGAGCCTGGCTTCGACGATCAGTCTCTCAACGTCTTCACGGCGGGAGACGTCTGCCTGCATGTATGCAACATCGACGCCGAGCGCGCCAATCTGCCGCTTTGGACTAGAGGAGCGGCCGGCGAGCACCACGCGGGCGTCATAGGTTTCGCGGAGATGCCGGGCAAGCGCAACTCCCACGCCGCCCGCGCCGCCAGTGATGAGGTAGACGCCGTGCTGCTTGAGAATTGAGCCGGAATGCGGAGTTTGCTGCGACTCCCTGTAGGCTCGCGCGCACCGTTTCCCGCCGCTGTAGCGGACTTCGTGCTGCGGATTCCCGGCAGATTCGCGAGCAAGAATCGTCGAGATTTCATCCTCGCCATCCTGGATTTCGATAACTTTGAAGCGAACGCCTTCGACTTCGCGCTCCAGCGACCTTCCGAAGCCCGCTGTCGCGCGGCATATCGGAGCCGACATGCCCACGCATACAAAATGAATATCGCGATGCGACTTGCTCGCGGCAATCGCGTTGCCCGCTGTCGCGAGGCGCCGGAGCAGGAGCGCCGGATCGCCGTCGAGGCGGCAGACAATCCGGACTGGCTCATCGCTGCCGAGCGCGGCAAGCGCTTCCTTTGCCTCGTTGTCCAATTCGTCCAAATCGATCGTCCTGCTGCGACCGGAGGCTGCCGTTACCGCGAGCGGCGACTCATCCCACACCGGCGTATACATCTTCAGCGGCGCAGACGCTGCCGCTTCCAACGCGCGCACCATCAGCCCTCGCACCGCGACCAGTATTGCGCCATGAGTATCTGCTATGGAGACATCGAACGAGTTGCTGCCGATGCGAACCGCATGGGCATAACACGGCGACGTGAGCGGCGCAAAAATCTCGATACGTTCAATGCTTACCGGAGCCTGCGGCGTCTCAGTGGCCGGGTTGAAGATTCCAGAAATGGTTTGCAGAGCGCCGTCAAGCAATTCGGGTTGCAGAGCAGAGACGCCATCCAGTGGCGCTTCCAGCATCGAGAGGCTCTCATCCTGCCCGGTGCGCAGGGTGCGGATGACCCGCAGGCTGGGACCGTAGACGAATCCGCGCTGCGCAAAATCGGCATACACGCGATCCGCATCGCAGGCCACGGCGCATCGGCTCTGAGGATCGGCGAGCACGGCAGGCGCAGGCTCCGAAAACTCTTCGAAGACAAGCGCAGCCTGAAAATGCAGAATGGAATCGCCGTCTTCGCTGCGGGAACAGATCTCGACAGCCACGCCGTTTGCGGCTGGCAGCAGGCGTGTTTCAAGCGTGACCTCTCCCTCGTCAAGGACCACCGGATTTGCCCAGTAGATATGCGAGAGCCCGGTCGTGGATTTGCTTTTTACGCCGAAGTGTCCCGCGGCACGAGCTATTTCCAGCAGCGCAGCGCCGCATAAAATGTTTCGACCATCCACTCGATGATCCCGCAGGAGCGGATGATCCGCGCGAAGCACGGTTCGAAAGAGCTGCTCTTCGACCGTCGAGACATTCTCCCCGATGAGTGGGTGTATGTGTGTTGTGATTTTGGAGTTGATTTGTTTTAGCCAGTAGCGGGTATTTGCGAAGGGGTAGCCGGGGAGGGGGATGCGCTTTGGGTGGTGGTTCTGGTAGAGGAGAGTCCATTCGATTTGGAGGCCTTTGACCCAGAGTTCGGCGAGTTTTGCGAGTTTTCCTTTGTCGAGCCAGTTTTGGATTGCGTTGCGGAGGTCTTCGTCTTCGCGGAACAGGTCGAGGGCGTGGTCGCGCTTTACCTCGCCCTGGAAGATTGCGTCGTGGAAGGATGCGNNGGTTGCCGCGCCGTTGCCCTGGCTTCGATCGGGGCCTGCATCGGGGCTTGCGTCCAGCCATGCGTTGAGCTTGCGGGCTGCGTCTTCGGGATCGCTGGCGAGGATGGCGAGGCGGGCGTCGAGCTCTTCGCGTCCGACCTGGAGGGTGTAGGCGGCGTCCATCAGCCGGGCGGGGGGATGCTTCAGCAGACGATCGCGGAGGCGCAGCGCGGACTCTCGCAGGCGCTCGGGGTTGCGGGCGGAGAGCGCCAGCAGCCATGGGCCGGAGACGTTTTCGGGCACATCCGCGGACATGGTTCCAGACGCGTTTTCAGACACGCTTGCGGACACGCTTTCGGGCGCTTCCTCGACGATCAGGTGGGCGTTGGCTCCTCCGGCTCCGAAGGAGGAGAGGGCGGCGATGCGGGGTCCATTCGGCGAGGTCCATTCGGCCAGTTCGCGCTGCACCCGGAAGGGCGTTTGTTCGAAGACGATGTGCGGGTTGAGCTCGCCGGCGTGGAGCGAGGGCGCGAGCTCCCGATGGCGCATCTGCAGGAGCACCTTGGTGAGTCCGGCGATGCCGGCGGCGGACTCCGCGTGGCCGATGTTGGACTTGATCGAGCCGATGGCGCAGTATTGCCGGTCGTCGGTGTGGGCGGCATAGGCTTTGGAGAGGCCGGCGATCTCGATCGGGTCTCCCAGCGAGGTTCCCGTGCCGTGGGCCTCGACATAGCCGATCTGCCGGGCGTGGACGCCGGCCCGTTCGAGGGCTTTCGAGATCAGCCGCGCCTGGGCGAGGGGATTGGGGACGGTGTAGCCGTTGGTCTTGCCGCCGTGGTTGAGGCTGGTGGAGCGGATGACGCCATGGATGTGATCGCCGTCGCTGAGCGCCTGGGCGAGCGGCTTGAGCAGCGCGCATCCGACGCCTTCGCCGGGGATGATGCCGTCGCCGCCCGCGCCGAAGCTCTTGCAGCGTCCGTCGCTGGAGAGGAAGTTGCCCTGGGTCAGGGCGATGTACTTGTTGGGATGGATGGAGAGGTTGACGCCGCCGGCCAGGGCCATGGCGCACTCGCCGCGGCGGAGGCTTTCGCAGGCCAGATGCAGGGCGGTGAGCGAGGAGGAGCACTGCGTGTCCACGGCCAGGCTCGGCCCTTCGAAGTTGCAGACCCAGGAGACGCGGTTGGCGATGCTGGCGGGGCTTCCTGAGACGGCCTTGAGATGGCCCTTCTGCGTCTCTTCGACGCCGTAGTAGGGATACTCCTCGTACATGACGCCGACGAAGACGCCGATGTTCCGCGGGCGGTCCAGATCGCGGCGGTATCCGGCGTCTTCCAGGGTGTGCCAGGCGGTTTCGAGGAAGATCCGCTCCTGGGGATCGAGGATCTCGGCCTCGCGCGGGGAGATGTTGAAGAACAGGGCATCGAAGCGGTCGACATCGTCGAGGAAGCCGCCCCACTTGCAGCGGGTTTTTCCGGGAGTTTGTCCGGCCGGGTCGTAATAGAGGCGATGGTCCCAGCGCGCGGCGGGGATCTCGGTGATCGAGTCGCGTCCGGCGCGCAGGTTGTCCCATAACTGGTCCAGGTCGGCGGCCTGCGGATAGCGCCCGCTGAGCCCGATGACGGCGATGCGNNCTTCATGCCGGTCGAGGAAGTAGGCGGTCAGCGCTTCCAGAGTGCGGCACTCGAACAGCAGCGTGCGCGGCAGCGGGCCGAAGGTCTTTTCCAGATGCCGCGCGACCTCGACGACGAGGATGGAGTCGATGCCGTACTTTTCGAACTCGGCGCGGCGCTCGATGCGCTGGGGCGCGATGCGGATGGCCTCGGCCAGGCGCAGGCGGATAAACGCCTCGGCGCGGCGCTCGAAGTCGCCGTCGCGAGGCGGGACGTCCTGGGGCCGGCTGTCGCGAGGCTGGGCGATTGCGGGCTGAGGCTCGGCAGCCGTCTTCTGTGCCATGGCCCGGGGCGCGATATACACCCCGTCGCTCTCGGCCGCGATCACCTGCTGGCCCAGCTCGTGGGCCTCCGGGCAGGCGAAGACGACGCGCCGGAAGCCGGCCGCGTCGAGGGCGCGCTCCCAGCTCTGGGCCGAGAGCCCCGGCGAGCCGGGCAGCCGGAGCGGCGCATCCGAAAAGCGCCACCAGCCGTCGAGCAGCCCGAAGGTGAGCGTCGCGAAGGGCTGCACGCGGCCGATTTCGTTCAGGATCAGCAGGCCGCCGCGCTTCAGCAGCGCCTTCGCGTGGTCGAGCGTCCGCGCGATGCTGGCGGTGGCATGCAGCACGTTCGAGGCGACGACCACGTCGTAGGCGCCGGCCGCCAGCCCCTGCTGCTCGGGCCGCTGTTCGACATCGAAGCGCGCCGTGGCGAAGTACGGATGGGCGCCTCCGTAGCGCTCGTCGCCATGGCGCAGGAAGCTCTGCGAGAGATCGGTATAGCGGTACTCGGCCAGGGCAAGCCCGCGCCCGCGCAGTTCATCGAGCACGGCTTCGGTGGTTGCTCCGGTGCCCGCGCCGATCTCGAGAACGCGCGCCCCCGGCTGCCCGGCCACGGCCTCGGAGACCAGTTCCGCGATGCGGCGGTTGTAGAAGTCCGAGACCGGGTTGCCGCGATAGACGCCGGCGACCAGATCGAGCGATCCGTCGGGGAACAGCACCTCGGTTGCCTGCCGCCGGCCCTCGAGGATCTCCCGCAGCCCGCCCAGAGCCGCGGCCAGCAGGCGCGTCTGCGCGGCGATTTCGGGGTGCGCTTCGATCAGCCGCGCGGCCTCGGCGCGCCAGTCCGGCGCCGGNNCGCGATGCGGCGCGCATCCCAGCCCAGAAGCTCCTGTCTGGCTCCGGCCCGGGCCAGCGCGTTGACCTGCTCGTAAAGCTGTGGCATGCCGAGCGGCGGCACGGCTTTGGTATCGAGCCGAAGGCACACGCCGCTCGGGGGCTCGATGCGCGCCTCGGCCGCGTCCGCCAGCCCCATCTCCCGCGCCAGCGGCGCGCTGAGCTTGATCGCGGCCACCTGGCGCGGGCCGCCGGCCAGCACCCGCTCCACGATCTCGATTCCTTCCGCCGCCCCGATCGAGCCGACGCCCATCCGCGCCATCCGCTCCCGGTATCCCGTGCCGGAGACCACGCCGACCTCGCCCCAGTAGCCCCAGTTGACCACGTGCACCGGGTACGGCGAGGTGCGGCCCAGCGCCTCGGCATAGGCGTCCTGCCAGGCGCAGGCGGACGTGTAGTTGCCCTGCCCGGCTCCGCCGCTGAACGACTGCGCCGAAGAGAAGAAGCACAGCCAGTCGAGCGGCTCCGCGGCGAAGACCTCGACCAGCGCCCGGCTGCCCGNNGCCGCGGCCCGCAGTTGCGCCTCGTCGGCGATGTCGGCCTGGAGGTAAAGCGGACCAACCCCGTCCCGCGTGAGCGCCGCCTGCCGCGCCTCGATTTGGGCATCGAGCGGCCGCCTTCCCAGCCACGCCACGCGCGCTCCATAGCGCCGCACCAGGTGCTCGCTGAAGACATAGCCCAGACCGCCGGCGCCGCCCGCGATCACGTACACCCCGCCCTCGCGGAAGGCGCTCTGCCGCGCTTCGGGCAGATTCAGGCGCGCCCAGGCGCGGGTGCGGCGTTCCCCGCCGCGGATCAGCGTCCACTCCCCGTTCGCGCTGGCCGGCTCGGCGGCAAGATGTTGCGCCACGCCCCGCGGACGGTCGTAGAGCAGGTTGCGCACGCGCCAGCGCGGGTACTCCCGCGCGAGCGACGCGGTGAAGCCCGCCAGCGCCGCTCCATCCGGCGTGTGCGGGNNCGCCTGCTCCAGCGGCGCGTGCCGCCAGTGCGGAAGATACAACAGGCCGGGTGCGAAGGCAGGTTCCTCCGGCGCGCCGGTCGCATCCGCCGCGCGTACGGAAAAATCCTCCACGCGGGCCAGCACACGGCCCTCGGGATCGGCCAGCAGAACACGCCAGCGGCCCTCGCCCCGCTCCCGCACATGCGCGTAAAACCGCTCCGGAAGCCTCGCATACCGCTCGTAGCCGCCCGCCGCGTAGGGAAGCGCCGCCCGCCCG
>PMWR01000066.1:2038-4898 GCA_003166055.1 Acidobacteriaceae bacterium | reverse complement strand
GAGTTCCTGGATCAGACAATTGCTGCCGATGACGTCTCGGGCGCTGTACGCTCCCGCCGCGAGGAAGCCGCTTCCCCGCCCCAGCCGAAGCGGATGAAGTTTTCGCTGCCCGGTGAGCTGAAGTCCGTGATGGCGGCCGACCTTCCGGAGAATATCGAGCTCATGCCTGGCAGACTATCGATTAGCGGACGAGGGTCCGAAGAGATCATTGAAGCCCTCTACCTGCTGGCCCAGGCTCTTCAGAACGATCTGGGAACGATTCAGGGACTTCTCGATCCCTTACCCGAGCGCCCTCAGGTCGCCGACAACGAGCTGCGCAAGTTGTTTGCCGNNCAATACCAAGACGGAGGTAGCGCCGGGGTAGCCCTTCAATCAAGCCCATACGGGAAACAGAAACGTCATCTCAGCGTGCTGCAGTGTTCTGACCGTTTCCCGGTCCGGAAATCAGAAAATCTTCCCAGTTGACGCTCGCGACACCGTTCCGCCGAGCAATCTCTTCATCGCCGGGCGCGGAGATCACTAGGGGCGTGAATGCCGGGTTGCGGCGGCAGAATTCAAGCAGGCCGCGAAGGGCCAAGGCATCGAATCTCCCGGTTTTGACCTCCAGAGCCCACTTCCCCCAGCTCCCATCCAAAACAGCATCGACCTCCAGCGGCTCCTCGCGCCAGTACATCACCTGTTGGCCCTGGTTGATCGCGAAGGCTAGACAAGCATTTTCCACCCAAAAGCCGAAGCGAGCAGGTTCGCGAACTGAATCGGGAGCGCCATCGGGGTGCATGGCCGAGAGTAGGGCGTTGTTCAGCGTCACGAGCTTTGGCGGAGAGGCCCGGCGTCTGAGAACCTGCGTTGAGTACTTCTCCAGCGTTGCAACAAGATAAGCGTCCTCGAGCAGTGCCAGATAGTTTGCGATCGTTTCGAGAGCGCCGCTGTCCTGAAGCTGCCCCTGCAGTTTTTGCAGGGAGACGATCTGAGCGGGCGAACCGGCGGCAATGGCGAATACCTGGCGGAGCAGCGCGGGGCGCCGCACCGCTCCCTGTGCCAGCACATCGCGACCAATCGCGGGCTCGATAATGGCGTCGCGCACATAGGCGCGCCATCGTGCGGGGTCCTTTTCGAATTCTTGAGCGCCGGGATAGGAGCCGAAGCGAACCAGATTGCGGGCGGCCTCGCGGGGCGAAAGACGAAAAACAGTTGCCAGAGAGGTGGCAGGCCAATGACTCAGGGTTAGCCGTTCGAATCGTCCGGCCAGACTCTCCCGGGAGCCTGTGGCTACGCGAAGGGCCGAAGAGCCGGTGGCAACAACGTGGATGGGGGTATGGCGCCGGCGAGCGCGATCCCAGTGGCTCTTGAGCCGTCCCGCCCAGTCGGAAAGATGATGCACCTCGTCCANNAGAGCTGCGTCCGGCTCGTCGCCAGCAGCGTACACGGCTTGATCGCCAAACTTTGCGGCTATTTCCAGAAGCAGGGTGGTCTTTCCCACTTGCCGCGGCCCGGTCAGAAGCTGGATGCGAGCGGGCGCGTCTTCACTGAGACGGTCAAGCAGGACGTCGCGGCAGCGATCATAGGCGTTCTGGATCTCAGCCATAGTCTAATAATTATTCGACCATCTCCGACAACCTGTCAATGTGTGACCGGCAAGGTGGCAGAATCGCCGCATACAGCAGGGCGCCGCAGGAAAGTCGAGGGGCGGTCAAGCGCAGATACGACCTGCACAGGCAATCCCAAAAGCCCGAGCAAGTTTCTTGGCTGAAGGATATCGCTGACGCGATCTGCGATAACGCATATCGCGGCGATATCGCAGGTTGCCCCTTGCTATACCCCTACCTGATCGAGGAGCTGCCGCAATGCGTCGTGATATGTCAGCTTGAGCCGGTCGGCATACAGCACAAATCGGTTGTATTGGCTTTCCGGAAGCCTGATTGCCAAATGTCGGGTTGGTTCGGCGACGGCAATGCGCCGCCGCCGTGGACGATTGACAGTCTGCTCACGGCTCACAAAGCCGTGGGCGGCTGCCGCCGCATCGACCTCGCGCAGTGCCAAAGGTGCCGTCCGCGTTGCAGAAGGGAATGCTGTAAGACGCTGAGTCAAAGCGGCTTGAGGGTCAGGCTGGGGTGTTCCCTGGTCGTCTGGTGGTAGTCCGAATTTACCGTTCACGGTGCTCCTCCGTGGGGGTTGTTGGCTGGAGTTCTTCGACGAGTTCTGTGGCGAAGTCGTGGATGTTTTGGTAGGCGGCATCCAGGTTGCCCACCTTTATTGCTCTGTCTTTTAGTTCGGTCAAGGTCAACCTCTCCACAAAGACCGCCTTGTAGGCAAGCCTGTCGGCGATGGTTGTGCGAAAGCGGGGGATATTTGTCGCCGTAATCTCTGCCTCAAGCTGCCTCTGAACCGATGAAACCGGGGCTCCGGGCGCGGGTGTCCGGGTCAGGAGGATCTTGTAGGGGATCCTCCGTTTTGCGTCGTAGCGCTGGACCACCTTCTCCTCGTCGCGGATGGTGCGGATTGCTTTACCGGCCTGCCTGACGTCTACGGCACTGGCCTGTAGCGGCACAATCACAAAGTCGGAGAGCGCAATCGCACGTGACACCAGGAGGCTTGCCGTACCCTCAAGATCGATGATGACGAATTGATGGTTGAGGCGCTCTACGTGCTCCATCAGGTTTGACTCCTTGATCCCGCCTATTACCTCCAGCGTTGACGCAGTGTTGCCGTTCTCCTTCCAATCGAGGATTGGCTGATTCGGGTCCGCATCGAGAACGCAGACCTTTGCTCCGCGTTCAGCGAGGTAGGTAGCGAGAAGAAGCGCTGTTGTGGACTTGCCTGCGCCTCCCTTCGGGTTGCTCATCGCGATGATCGGCATTAT
>PMWR01000066.1:0-2008 GCA_003166055.1 Acidobacteriaceae bacterium | reverse complement strand
GCACCGATATTGTTTGTCGCTCCACCTTGCCGGCTCTTCAGTCAGGGGCATTTCGGCATTCTGGTCAGCTCGAATCGGAAGAAGTTGGCCAGAATCCCTGCGTGAGCAGCAGAAACCTAGCTGGAGACGTGGGCTGCGGCCCAGGCTTGTCTTCCAGGCGGACCCGCAGCCACAGTGAAGGGCGTAGACAAAGACCAAGCGGCAGTTGAAGACTCGGCACACATTGGAGATGGTTGGTGGCCATGGCGTTTTGCCCCAACAGCCCTCCGGCTCTCTACGTTGAATCAAAAGCCTTGGAGCCTGGGGATCTGGCGAACTGCCGAGATATGGCACCTCTTCTGGCGAGACTCGTTTGCGGAACAAGGATTAGATCACCGCTCTCATGATTCCGCAGCCCGTCGCACCGCACTCCGTGANNGAAAAGGCCAGTGCGGCGTTTGAATTGAACAACTCCCGCGGCCGGGATTACCAAATACAGATCCGCGTCGACCTTGGCCGAACGGAAAAGCATCGTGAAGAAACGGGCCTGCCTCTAGGCTGCGGGTTGTGTACATCTCGACATCCAACCGTGGCGTCAATAAGTGGAACCATTTGAGTCAACAGGGAAGGGAAGCACTAAACAATCGGCGTCCATCTACAGACGCCCTATTCTGTCCCGGATTGTGCGATTTTCCCCTCTTCTCCCGTACTTGAGTGGCAGAATCCGCTCGAACCGGCTGATTATTCAAAACTTAGGCTCTCCGCTACCAGCCAAGCACGGCATGTATACCTGTGAGCGAGCCAAGAACCCGTACCTGAGTGGCAGTCTTTTTCCTATCTCTATGCTTTNNTCACCATTTCTCTGCTAAACCCAAATCGAGGCCTAACTCCGTACCTCGTTGGCAAATCTGCACCTAAGCGACTCATTCTCAGCCAGATCCGCCCCCAATCATGCCCACTAACACTGCCGCAGACGAACCCATCTAGTCCCGTACTCCGTTGGCAGAAATTCTCCTATCTCATTCATTCTACGTAACATTCATCCGTCACTGTCCCAGGGACCACCGTCCATCCTCCAGCACGCCTCTGCCAAAACGACTTCAAATCCTGCTCTCCTGGACGTTACCCCTGGAACCCAACATGTGATACCCATCTGTGACCCAGGTCCGCCCTGCCACAATCCACGATTTGCACATGTTCCACACCGTTGACATTCGTCCTCGCCCTCTTCTATACTCGCGCCGCATCGCTCGGAAGGATGAACTTCCGGGGGCTCGATTACTACCCTCAATCCCAATCGCGGAAAACTGAACAACGCCAAGGACCACGTCACTATCTTCCCCATTTTGTGTACCTTAACTATGACCACCCGCCACACATGCAAACCTCCCGGCCAGGCGCCGCATCTACAACTCTTCTATGCGGAACCCCGCCCTTTATGGGTAGATCCCCCGTACTTGCATGGCAAATTCCCCGTACTTCAATGTCAGATTCTCCGTACCTCGTTGGCAGCATCGCCGTAGTTGGTTGGTACTCGCTCCGTACCCGATTGGAACCAACCCCGTACCTGCTTGGCAAATACCCCGTACCTCGTTGGCACCAAATCGCCTTTATCTATCGTGTTATTAAACGGTTGCAAAAAACCAATGTGCTTTAGTTTTGTTTTAGCTTGTTCTTACATTTAATATCCAGCATCATCAGCACGAGGCCAGGAAATGTCGCGGAAGCAGCTCCCTTCAACCACACCACAAATCGATCTCATCCCTTTTGCTGATGTTGATCTCATTCGATTCGAAAAGAATCTCTTGCAAATTGGTTTCTTCGCAGCTCAGGACGAGCGCAAGGGCGGCCCTCCGTTTATTCGCCGCATTGAAAACACAGTGAACCGCGACGGCCAGCGGATCAGCGTGGTAATTGAATTTCGAGCAAGCATTGGACTCCCCTCCACCGCCGACAGGGACAAGTTCATGGCCTTCCTGAAGATTGCGGCTGAACAACGCGCGCGTTACGGGCGAATCTCAAACCCGAT
>PMWR01000137.1 GCA_003166055.1 Acidobacteriaceae bacterium | reverse complement strand
CGGTGGGCAAGCTGAGCTTTGATCCGCAGAAGCTGATCGACAACACGACGACTGTGATCGGCGCGATTGTTCGCAGCAAGCCTTCGGCGGCCAAGGGCAAATACATCAAGAGCGTCACGCTGAGNNACAATGGGCCCCGGGGTGCCGCTGGATTCGGCCGTCGCCGACGCGGCGGGCAAGCACTAGAAAAGCAGGGATCAGGGATCAGGGGTCAGGGATCAGTAAAAGCCCGGTCTTCTCTGCCCGGATCTGAACGATCAAACAGGATTCGTAGCAAGCGCCCGTTTCGGGCAAGGAGGGGTTGGGACTAGAGGTTGGGTTTGGCGTGCGAAGAGATGCTAATCCCTGATCCCTGATCCCTGATCCCTGTTGGAGAAGACATGGCGATTTCGAAGGCGAAAAAGGCGGAGAAGGTCCAGTTGCTGAGCAAGGAGCTGGAGACCTCGACAACCGCGATTGTGGGCACGTTTGCCAAGCTGACAGTGGCGCAGGATTTTGCGCTGCGCAAGGTGGTTCGCGAGGCGGGCGGCAAGTATCGCGTAGTCAAAAACAAGTTGGCGGCAATCGCCGGCGAAGGCACCAAGGTGGAGTCGGCGTTGAAGGGCCTCAAGGGCGTGAGCTCGGTGGCGTTCACTTCCGGCGATCCGGTGGTGCTGGCCAAGGCCTTTTCAAAGTGGGTCGGCGAGAACGCGGAGTTTCAGTTCAAGCTGGGCATTGTCGACGGCAAGTTGCTGGATGTGGCCGAAGTCAAGGCGCTGGCCACCCTGCCGGGCAAGGAAGAGCTCTTCTCGAAGCTGCTGTTCCTCATCAATGCTCCGGCGCAGCGCCTGGTGACCGTCCTCAATGCGGCAGGACGCGACCTGGCGGTGGTTTTGGGCCAGGGCGTGGAAAAAGAAAAGTTTGCCGCGGAAGCCGCGGCGTAAAAGTTGTCAGTTATCAGTAGCCAGTTGTCCGCACGGACAAACTGATCACCGATAACTGACCACTGACAACTGTTTTCAGGGGATTTGGCCGTAAAGCATGCGGGAAGTGCGCGGGTCTGGCGCATCGGAAACTTCCGGCTTGGATTTGCGGCCCGGGGAAATTCAATTCAAACGAATCTGATTGGAGAAGAAAATGGCGGATCTCGCGCAGTTGGAAGAGCAAATTGTAAGCCTGAGCCTGCTGGAAGCAGCGGCCCTGGTGAAGAAGCTGGAAGAGCGTCTTGGCGTTTCGGCAGCGGCAGCGGCTCCGGTCGCGGTTGCGGCAGCGGGCGCGGCGGCTCCCGTGGTCGAGGAAAAGACTGAATTTCAGGTCATCCTCAAGGACTTCGGCGCCAATAAGATCAACACCATCAAGGCTGTACGTGAGGTTACCTCGCTCGGCCTGAAGGAAGCCAAGGATCTGGTCGACGGCGCCCCCAAGGCGTTGAAGGAAAGCGCGACCAAGGACGAGGCTGAGGCGATCAGGAAGAAGTTCGAAGGAATCGCGACCATCGAAATCAAGTAGTTCGAGTCGGGAAATCTTTTGGTACTTGCAAGTGCGGCCGGGACGCGCTACGATATTCGTTGCGCGTCTTTTCGGCTCTTTCCAGATTCATGGAGCGGAGCGGGAGCCGAACGGTGCGTCTTGAGCTTAAGTGGAGTGGCACGCAGGCGTCAGTAATCCAGAGGCGGGCCAGGCATTCTGGATAAAGGCGCGGCGGTGAGGTTAAGTGCCGTAGGGTCAACGGGTTAGCAAGGGTTCCTGTTGACGAGTGGCGAGTAGCTGGTGGGCGAGCGGCAGAAGCGAGCTTTGGGATCGGCGAGAGCAGGGTATCAGAATCCGGATGGGAGCACAGGCAACAGGCCGCGCTCGTGAGGCATTGCGTCCTTGCGGGCCTTTCGTGTCTTCCGACCGCATCAGGCAGTTCTTTTGTTAAGCAACCTGCCCTTTGCGCATAGATATCCTGAACGGGTTCAACCGTTGAGTTTGCTTCCTCGATTGTGCGCAGTCTAGCGCACTTGCCGGATGTGCGGCAATGCCCATTTCGCGAATTTGACGTGACTCTCGCAAGCAGGGTTGCCTGGCCAGGCAATACCCAATGCGCTCAAAGCTTGGCTGAGCGTAGGGGTAGGGACTGGAAGAGCGCAGTGCGCCAGTCTTAATTGTTGAGTTATTTACCGTAATCAGCCGGTGCCCACGAGACTCGGGCGCTGGCCCGGAACCGGCCTCGGGAGTAGGGGTGGAACCGGTGAGACGAAGCCTCAGGAGTGAAGCATGCCCAACGAGAAGCGCGCGATTCGCAGCAGGCTCGATTTTTCAAAGATTCCCACCGCAACCCAGATCCCCAACCTGATTGAAGTGCAGCGGCGCTCCTATGAGCGTT
Source organism: Acidobacteriaceae bacterium (assembly GCA_003166055.1). Next base: position 262 of record PMWR01000137.1, on the reverse strand, counting down.
TCCTCCAGATGGACAAGCTGCCCAACGAACGCGATGATTCTGGCTTGCAGTCGGTGTTCGTGTCGGTGTTTCCGATCACGGACTTTCGCGGCATCTCGCAACTGGACTTCGTTGACTTCTCGATCGGCAACTGGGAGTGCAAGTGCGGCCACTTGAAGGGGCTTCATCACCTGCGCACCGCCTGCGTGCATTGCGGCGCCATGGTGATCACCGACCCGTTCCTTCCCGGCGACGTTCTCTGCCAGAAGTGCGGCACGTACAA
>PMWR01000639.1 GCA_003166055.1 Acidobacteriaceae bacterium | reverse complement strand
GTTCGGGGATTGTTTCTGGATCTCTGGCGGGCGGGTAGAGGGAAGTGGGCATAGTTTGCTCCTCGCTGGTCTGATGCGGGGATTTGGGCTGGGGCCGTACAGGTGTGGAAAGTGCAGCTAGAGTGGGCTGAAGGTGATAAATAGCTTTTGAATCTCTTTAGAATAGGAGTATCCCAGGTCCGAGAACCCGGACGTGAAGCACCCGGCGGCAGAAAAAGTTGAGAGGATGGGGTCCCTAATTGTTGGAGGGCAAGGGCGATGCACCGGGCTCGCAGTCTCAGACGGGCGGTGGTATTAGAACCACAGATTGAGGCCAATCGTCTGAAGCTGGCTGCGTGTCTTGAAGGTAATTTGAAAGCTTGATCAGTTCCTTGGCGATCACCTTTATTTGCTCTCGCTCGACAGGGTCCCGCGGCTCCGAGTCCGTTGTTATGGTGCTTTTCACCCCAGTTGAGATATGCGCGTGACCGCAGTATTCAGAACGCGAATCGGAGACCGCCATGCCGTTTTTTCGGACAGCGCCTGAAGAAAGAACGGCCAAACCTCTGTAAATCTTGCTGGGGAGTTTATCTAGTTCCTTTGCCTTGCGTTTGCAAGAATTGGGCGTCATGCATCCGCCACGCATAACCGATATCTCGTCCGTGCCAGGTGTTGGCTCGTATGCTTGCCATTTGAGGGTGCCACTGCTGTTGCAATGGACGTGATAATAAACTGCTCGAATTATGCACTCGCTGTCTGGAATGATAATTGGCTCGCAGCCGCAATCAGCGACCTTTTCTTGGCCGATTGCAACATGCGAGCTCTTGAAGGTGAATTGAGCCGCAACCCAACGAAGGAGCTTACTTAACCATATAGCCATTCAAGGCCGCTCCATATGAGGTTACGGAATTGGCCTGGAACGGCGGGTAAAGTCGGTCCCGCACTTCGCTGAAGAAGGAGTCGGGAAGCGAGCTTAGGTTCCTAAAAAAGACCGTTGGCTCATCCTCGACGCGGAGAAAGCCGCTTATCAAAGTTCGACCGAATTCGATGTAGACCTCGCCGCGTGGGCTCTCCCATTCCAAGGAGATTGTCCCGTTCGCGTTCGGCGTCAGCTCGGGGTCGGGCAGCCCGTCCACCTTTTCCAAGGTCTTTGCAGTTGCAACCACTCGGGCTGCGGTTTCAAGTGGTATTTCCTCTGCTCCCGTTCCAAGCCAGCCCCTCTCAAATGAGCCAAAGTGCGCTGCGGTGTCTATCACGCTTTGGCGACTGGAGAGACTGATTGAAGCGGCCGTGAGATTGGCGAATAGCCACCACGAGGCACACCGAAGTTGATCCCGTCGCTCCGAGTACGGATCGTCAAGAGAGACTGAATAGGAACTCGGCGGTGCTTGGTCTGTGTAGGTCATTATGGGCGACATGGCTTAATCCTCTGGCTCCATCTGCTTTTGTATCGGCGCGGTGAGTCCGATGAACAGCTTTCGGATTGACGCGTGTGCGGTGTCAAGGACTTCAATGGCCGTCTTAAGGTCCCCTGGCACGGAACTCTGGGTGACCACCGATGTATCCAAAATGATGCCGTTGTGCCCCCCCTGCTCCGCTATTGGATTGATTCCCAAGGTCATGAGCAGGCCAGACTTGAGAGGAACTCTCAGGAGAATTGTTGGATTTATCGATTCCTCGCTGACAGCGTCGCTGGTTATAGCGTTTGGCAGTCGCAGCCCAATATCAAAAACCTTGTCGATGAATGCGCGGGGTAACAAGTTGTCGGTCAGGTTGCTCTCAAATCGATCGATGTACCTCAGCGTAATAGTGGTGAATTTGGCATCCGATTCATCTCTATCTCGAGCTTTCAAAAGTACTTCGAGCCCGCTGCTAACGACGGGCCTGAATTCGTCCCAATTTTTGTACGGAGGAAGTGCGTGAGCCGAGAATAGCCCTGCTCCAACTTGGTAAAGTGTCGTCTCCTTTTGGTCTGTACCAGAGTGTCTGATTCTGCAGACCGGGAGGTGGTTGGGAAACGGCCATCCTTGCGGGATTAGGCGCTCCGTTCTGGAATAACCGCGCTCACTAATTGACGATGAGAATCTGGAAAAGAAAGTCTCGTTCCGATTCTGGTCGGCCGGCTGAAGGCGGGCCAGTTTTCCTGAGTTCGGGGCTGGTGCCCCAAGGCCGCCGACAGGGATCCAGCGGAACTCCGCGACCAACTCAATTAGAGGCGCTTTCTTGAATTTCATTGGCAAAATGAGTGTACACGAAGGCACACAATCCACTCACCTGAATTTGACGCGGCTACTTCGCGTCTGGAAATTGAATGTCAAATCTGGCACAGCCCATCAGTCGCGTTCCCAACTTGGTAACCCATCTTTTGAGGCCCTCGTGGGTGCCCTCCCTTATTATCATAGCTTCTCTGGCCTTGCTCGCGTTCATCTTGAGGTGACGCGGATGGCGTCCGGCAGGTTCTTGGTAAGACTCTCTTGTAGAGTTGAGGGGAGCAAGAGGTATTTAGGACTCCGCTATCTGGCTGAAGACTTCTTTTGACTACTTCCATCCATTCCGAAAATCTTTTGTCGCTGCTGCGGTCGGTGTTTGGCTTTGCGGGGTTTCGCGCGAACCAGGAGGCGGTGTGCGCTGCCGCCGTCGAGGGGCGCGACCTGTTGCTGGTGATGCCGACCGGGGCAGGCAAGAGCCTCTGCTACCAACTGCCGGCGATTGCGCGCGGAGGGACGGCGCTGGTGATTTCTCCGCTGATTGCGTTGATGGACGACCAGGCGGCTAAGCTGTCTGCTCTCGGCTTGCGTGTGGCGCGGATTCATTCCGGCCTGGAGCGGAGCGTGGCGCGGCAGGCGTGCGTGGATTATTTGAACGGGAGCCTGCAGTTCCTGTTTATTGCGCCGGAGCGGCTGCGGGTGCCGGGGTTTGCGGAGATGCTGGCCAAGCGGAGGCTGGCGCTGATTGCGATTGACGAGGCGCATTGCATCTCGCAATGGGGACATGATTTTCGGCCGGATTACCGGATGCTGGGACGGGTGTTGCCCTCGCTGAGAGAGCAGGGACCAGGGACTGAGGGACTAGGGACTAAGGGACTAGGGAGTGAGGGACCAGGGACTAAGGGACTAGAGGCCGATGATCGGGACCGCGTGCCGGTGCTGGCGCTTACGGCTACGGCTACGCCGGCGGTGCAGGCGGACATTATTGCGCAACTGGGGATGGTGGGGCCGGCGCGGTTCATTCATGGCTTCAGACGCGAGAACCTGGGGATTGAGGTGGTGGAGGTTCCGGTGCCGGAACGGGCGGGGGCGATCTGCGGATTGCTGGCCGATCCGGCGCGGCGGCCGGCGATTGTGTATGCAACTTCGCGCAAGCAGGCGGAGAAGCTGGCGGAGGAGATTTCGAGGACGGTTTCACGAGGTGGGTCGCGGAGGATTCCGGCTGCGGCATACCATGCGGGGCTGGAGGCGGAGACGCGGGAGCGGGTGCAGACGGCCTTTCAGGCGGGGGAGCTTGAAGTGGTGGTGGCGACAATCGCATTTGGGATGGGGATCGACAAGGCCGATATTCGCACGGTGATTCACGCGGGACTGCCGGCGACGCTGGAGGGCTATTACCAGGAGATTGGTAGGGCGGGACGCGACGGCGCGCCGAGCCGGACCTATCTTATGCACAGCTATGCCGACCAGAGGACGCACGACTTCTTTTTGAATCGGGATTATCCGCCGGTGGGGCATTTGGAGCAGGTGTTTCGCGCACTGAGCGATGAGCCGCAGGCCGTGGATGAGCTGCGGGAGCGTGCGTGCGGGAGGGCTGGACTGGGAGAATCGGGGCTGGGGGAAGAGGAGTTTGACAAGGCGCTGGAGAAGCTGGAGATTCACGGCGGGGCGCGGATGGACTTTGGCGGCAACGTGACGGCGGGTGGACCGGGGTGGAAGAAGACGTACACGGTGCAGGCGCAATATCGGGCGGAGCAGTTTGAGAAGGTGCTCCGGTTTACTACGCAGCACGAGTGCCGGATGTGCGCGCTGGTGCGGCACTTTGGCGACGATGCGGACGCGAGCAGGCCGTGCGGGGTGTGCGATGTGTGCGATCCGGCGGGGGCGGTGCTGCGGCTGTTCAGGCGGGCCACGGCGCAGGAGCGGGAGATTGCGCAGCGGGTTGTGGAGGAGCTGCGCGGGGTGAATTACAAAGCGACTGGAACGCTGCAGCGGAGTCTTGAACTGGTGGGAAGGATCAGCCGCGACGAGTGGGACGGGCTGCTGGGCGCGATGGTGCAGGCTGGGCTGATCGCGATGGAAGAGGCCGAGTACGAGAAGGACGGCGAGGTGCGGCGGTACCGCAAGGTGATGCTGACGGATGCGGGAATGAGGATGCGCGCGGGGTCGGCAGTGGAACTGCTGATCAGCGACGGGGTGGTGGAGGAGTTTGGCGGCGGGGTCGGCAGGCCGGCACGCGGGAAAAAAGCCGGAGGGACGAAGGCGAGTGCGGGTGGGGGCGGGGCGAGCGGCGCCGGCGCTTCGGTTCCCGCGGACTTGAATCCGGGGGCGGAGGCTTTGGCGGGGCGGATCCGGGCGTGGCGGGCGGGGGAGGCGAAGAGGCTGGGTGTTCCGGCGTATGTAGTGCTGCATGACCGGTCGCTGACCGCGGTGGCGCGGAATTGCCCGCGGAACCCGAATGAGTTGCTGGCGATCGATGGGATTGGTCCCGCGAAGGTGGAGAAGTTTGGCGAAGCGTTGCTGGCGCTTTGCGCGGGTGGGCCGGGCGAAGGCAACGGTTAAGGCAAATTGGGCGGCCAGGCGTGTTGGAGGCCAGTTAGGGTATACGCAACCGACAAGTGCCGCAGCTTGGGACAGGTCACCGCTTTTCCACAGGGATAGGCCCGGAAAAGGATAGGAATCAAAGATTTCTCTTGGAATTTCGGGCGACCTGTCACAAACTATTCATATTCAACTTAATCGCCCTTTAACAGCCTCTCCATCAAGACCGTTCAAGCTGAATGTTGGGGTGCCGGCATCTGATTTGCCGTCCGCCCCCAACCGCAATCTCGAAACCAAAATGGAAACTCAGAGGAGAAACATGAACCATCCCTTTCGGAGGAGTGTCGCCCGTTTTGTCCTGGTGCTACTGGCCATTTCACTGTGTACGCTGCCCGGCGTTGCACAGCAAACGCTGGGTTCAATCAACGGCACGGTGGTCGATCCGTCGGGAGCTGTTGTTCCCGGAGCCACGGTGACGGTCACGAACGCCGCCATCGGCGTGACCCGCAGCACGGTTTCAGGCGGCAGCGGGTTCTATCAGATCTTCAACCTTCCGATCGGCGATTATGTGGTGAAGGTGGAGCGCAATGGTTTTGAGATCACGGAAGTGAACGGGATCGTGGTGCAGGAGGCCACGGCAAAGACCGTGAACGTCTCTTTGAAGATCGGCAAGACGTCAGATTCGGTCGAGGTCACGAGCAATCCGCTGCTGAATGCCACCGACACCACGAATGGCTACACGCTGGATTCGCATCAGATTGAAATTACACCGCTGGCCACGGGCAGCTTCACGCAACTGGCTGTGCTTTCGCCGGGAGTGAGCGCGGAACTGCTGGCCAATCTGGATTCAAACGCCGGCCTGGGCAACCAGCCGATCTGGGCCAACGGCCAGCGCGACACTTCGAACACCTTCCAGGTGAACGGCGTGGATGCGACCAACCTCTTCAACGGCAAGACCTCGAGCGGATCGAACTCGCAGCGCTACAACTTCAACATTGGCGGCGGCAGCACATCGAGCACCTCGGCGGCCGGCGGCAGCTATATAGGCGGCGCATCGCCGGTGGGCACCTCGGTTTACGGCTCGGTGGGCAACAGCCTGCCTTCGCCTCCTCCAGAGTTTCTGCAGGAATTGCGCGTGAACGCGTCGATGTACGATGCGCAGCAGGGCGCAACCAGCGGCGCGCAGATCGATGCCAACACCTCGACCGGCACCAATCAGTGGCATGGCAAGGTCTACGGTAGCTTTGCGAACAATTCTCTGAATGCCGCGCCGTTCTTCTTCAACCAGGAGTACCAGCTTGCACAGCAAGGTGTTGGTTCCCTTCCGCAATCGATGCAAAACCCGGCGTTGCATCGCTGGAGCACAGGCGGGACTGTTGGCGGGCCGATTTTGAAGAACAAAATATTCATCTTCCTTGGCTATCAGCACCGCTACAACTCGGATGCCGCCACGGGCATGTCGCAGATGACGGTGCCTTCAGGACTGAGTAGCGACCGCTCCCCTGCCGGCCTTATCGCCGCGGGCACGAGCTGGAATAACGGAACAGCTCTTCCCGGCACTCTTGATCCGATCGCGGAATCGCTGATGCAGGCCACACTTCCGGGTGGAGGCTACCTGGTTCCATCCGCACAGAGCACCGGAACAGTACAGTTTGGAGTTCCGAATGTGACGTTGCTGGGAACTTCAACTTTGGTGGCCGAGCAGGCGAATGCGGCTGTGGACTTCGACGTGACCAGGAACGACAGGTTGTCAGCCAAGTACTATTACCAGACCGACCCGGTGGCGAAGCCCTACGGCTATTCGCAGACGGGTGGATTCCCGGTGGGACAGAACAACGGATCGCAGGTGCTGGCGATCGACAATACGACTGCAATCGGATCGCGGTTCAACTGGGAACAGCGCGTTGGCGTTGACCGCATGGGTTCTTACAGCTTCTATCACCAGACGCTGACGAACGGCAGCGGCGATCCGGCCTTCGGCATCGGGACAGGTATCCCCAACGGTTACATCCAGGGAGTTCTGCCGGGCCTGCTGATCAAGGATATGGGCTTTGTCAGCCAGGCGCCGGGACAGCCGGGCCTGAAGGTGGGGCCATATAGCTCATTCGTCAACATGGGATTCCAGCAGAACAGGCTGAACCCTTCATCGAACGTGATTCTTACCGCGGGCCGTCATACGCTGGTGGCCGGCGGCGGGTACAGCTACACACAGTTGAACATCGACAACAACCGCAACAACTTTGCGCAGGTGGAGAGCTCGAACTTCGGCGACTTCCTGATGGATTACAAGAAGACGCATAACGTTTCCAGTTCGAGCGATTTGCAAAGCATTGATCCAAAGAGCGGCCGCAACAATGCCGACCGCTACTACCGGACGAACGAGCTTTCGTTCTACCTCCAGGACAAGTGGCAGATGCTTTCGAACCTGAGCATTACCGCCGGTGTTCGTTATGACTACCACGGCGGCATGACTGAGAAATACGGCAACATGTTCAACTTCGAGCCGTCGCTTTACAACGTGACCGGCACCGCAACCGGCGGGTTCACCGTGAACAATGCGGGTTTTGTGATTGCGGGCAACAACAAATACGATCCGACGGCCGGGGTGACCGATTCAACTCTGACCGGTCGGCAGTGGGGCATTTCGCCACGTCTCGGCTTCGCGTGGTCACCCAGGCAGAATCACGGTGCGGTTGTGTTCCGCGGCGGCGCGGGCATGTACTACGATCGCGGCGAACTGTTCAGCTATCTTTCGCAGCCGGCGGGTAGCGGCAACGGCGGCCCTTTCGGTGTGACCGAGTCGGCTCCTCTGGCCAGCTTTGTGGAAGGCAACGGCAAGACTCTGGCTAACCCGTTGGGGACAGCGCTGACGGAGTCCACTTACATTCCGCCGAGCTCAAACCCTGGAACCATTTCGACTGCGCTGCAAAACCAGCTCAACAACATGACCGGTCCCAGCGATTACGGTCCGCGTTGCGGCGGTCTCGACAACCAGGAAGGCTACACCGACTGTACGGCGACGCTGAATTTTGGCGCCTACGACAAGAAGAACGTGCTGCCTTACACGGTGAACTACACGCTGAGCATGCAGTGGCAGCCGACCAACGACGTGGCGGTCACAATCGGTTACACCGGCAACCGCGGGCGGCATTCGGTGGTTCCGGTCCCTTTCAACCAGCCGGGAATCGCCACTCCCAGCAATCCAATCTGGGGTGAAACTGCAACCTACGGGTTTGAAGTTCTCAACCAGAACTCGCTGAGCGACGGTTATGACTACGACCCGATCCCTGGGGAGCCATGGAACACGGCCGACGGCGGCAATACGGACTTCCGCGCACCGTATGTGGGTTTCAGTCCCAATGCGGCTCTCTGGAAGACGGTAGGAAACTCCGCCTACGACGCTCTGGAAACCCATCTTGAGAAGCGGCTTTCGCATAACGTTCAGGTGGGCGCAAGCTACACCTGGAGCCACTCTCTCGATGAGCAGAGCGACATCGGCCTGTTTTTTACCGGAACCAACCCCAATAACCTGCGGAACTCGTGGGCTTCTTCGGATTTTGACCGGACCAATGTGTTCACGGCCAACTTCCAGGTGAATTCGCCGGACCTGATCAAGGACCACTCGCCGGCGTCCTATGTTCTCAACAACTGGCATCTGACGGGCATTGGCATTGTGCAGAGCGGCGAACCATTCTCTCTGTACGAGTTCTACGGCGCGGTGGGCAGCGTGTACTTCGGAAACTATCCGACGCTGATGAACCCGGTTCTTGGCGTGAAGAATCCGGGCTCACCGAAATCGGCGCTTACCGGCAACTCGGGCCAGTTCCGCGGTTCGGGAGGCAACTACATCCCAGCGATCGACCCAACGCAGATTTCAATCAAGTATCTGCAGCCGGGTCAGTTGGGTATCCCGGTATCACCCGGCGGCGAACCACAGGACATCTACGAGACGGACTTCGCGCAGGGCCAGCGCAACCTGTTCCGGCAGGCGGTGCAGAAGCGTCTGGATATCTCTATCCGCAAGGAGTTTCACATTGGCCAGAAGATGGGACTGCAGTACGAGTTCAACGTCTTCAACGTGACCAATACCACCAGCCTGGACGTGCCGATGGATCAGGGCCAGATTCGACAGAACTCGGCCTGCTCCACCACAGCGACTCAGGCGGGCAACAACTGCGACCCGGGCACTTATTACTACGTGAACTACGGACAGATTGTCACCAGCAGCAATCCAGCCGACCAGCAATCGGCGAAGGCCAATCTGGATCAGATTCCGTATACAACGGGTTCTGGGAAGTCGCTGCAGGTTCCGACGCTGACGCCGCTGAACACCGGCACCTGCGTTTCGGTTTACTCCGTGCCAGGCGGTTGCCCGAACAACTCGGCCAACTTCGGCTCCGTGCTGGGTACGATCGGCGGAAACCGGGCGGTCACGATGGGGCTGCACTTCACCTACTAACACCGGTCTTCGGGCCAGGTAGCGAATCGGGGTCCCTTCGGGGGCCCCGATTGCGTTGTGGAAGGGCATCTTACTGCGCACCATTTTGAAACGTTCGACAATTTCCAGCCAAAATGGAACGCTGATTGCACAATTCTTGTTGATAAAGTAGTCACAATCGGATTAAAGTGGAATTTCCCAGTGAAACAGTTGTTTCTCTTGAACTGCTTTAGTTGCGAGGTATCTTTATGCTCTGCCCGAAGTGTCAGTCCGTCTCTGTCTCCGTGATTCCGGCGGAGATTCGTCTTTACCGCAACGGAACGCGCACCATGAGCCATCCGCCCATGACGCCGTCGCCGGATGTGCATGTGTGCCTGGATTGCGGCTGGTCCGAGTTCTCGATCCCGCGCTCGTGGCTTGCGGCGGGCTGGTTGCGCTCGCAGCAGCCGCAGCCGGTGTTAAACGGGGCCGATCATGCGCGCGCGACGGGGATTGCGCTGGTGTCGTAGGGCGACGCCGGTGGAGTTCGGGGCTGGAGCCCGTGATCCCGTGGTTGCGCTTTTACGAGGTCTGCCCCCCTCTGCTCCCTCCGAGGCGAGTTTTTCTTGCAGGCAAAGCAACCATTGTTGCGTATATTGAACGTTCACACTGAACGATGATACCCTCGATGTCGTTTGCTCAAAGGGAGAATCGTGAACGCGAAACGAAAGTCCTTCATCGTTTTTGTTTTGTCTTGCCTTTTGATCCTCCCATTTGCTGCCTGGCAATTGTCAGCACAACAAGCGGTCGCCCCGGACGCCACGGGAAAGCCTCAAGAGCTTCACAATCAAATAGCGGAATTGACCCCGGAAAATCGCGCCCTATTCGATGCCTTACGCGAAGCCGTCCAACATGAGCACGATGCCGATGTGCTGACTGACGGTAAGAAGCTCCTTCCCGCACTCAAGACGGACACGCCACTGGCCGATTTCGTTACCCAACTCACTGCCGGAGCAGCAGTTGAGACTGGCGATACGGGTTATGCTTTAGCACTCATGAAGCCCTTCATGGAAGCACACCCGAAAGATTGGCATGGTGCTGCATTGCTGGCGCGGATCTACGCCGAGAGCGGGGAAAAGGCTTTATGCGATCAGCAGATAGCACATCTGCTTGACCTGCATAAGCAGACCACCGACTCGGACTTCGCCAAGCTGCATATTTTTCCGATTCAAAAGGTTAAGCTCCATTCCGGCTATGCTGTGTTTCTCTATCCTTTCGAACCGATGGGACGCGACAATGCTTATCTGGTCGCTTTGATCTATACCAACGAAGGCAAGCAGGATTACCGGATCGAGATCGATAGTGACGATGTTGACCAGGCCTTTTTCAAGGCAAAGAAGCGCGGTGACAGGCGTTTCTCCATCGATAGCTATCGGCAAAACAAGACCAATTCCAACTGGCCAGAGTCGCAAGCTCTCCATGGTTTTATCGATGGAGTTTTCGACTACGACGCCATGCGGGACCGCATGATAACGATTGCAAACGGCGAGGAATCACAGCAGAAATAGAAAATGGAATGCGGACGAAACAAAGGCCCCCAGCCGAAGCTGGAGGCCTTTCAAGTTGATTCCTGAATCAATCGCCGGAGAAGCGGGGCCCGGGCTTCTACTGATCTCTGACCCCTGATCTCTGACCACTGTTTAGTACATGCCGTCCATGCCGCCGCCGTGGCCGCCGCCTGCCGGAGC
>PMWR01000579.1:5389-5685 GCA_003166055.1 Acidobacteriaceae bacterium | reverse complement strand
GGCTTTGCCTACGACGTAGTCAGCGCTGTCCTCGCCGCTGGCGCCGACGACGTCCGCGATGCCATCGCTCGTGCAGAAGAATTAACCAAGGCACGCGCATCCGAAGATTTCGTAGCGATTTCAGTCGCTTTCAAGCGCATCAAGAATATTTTGCGCCAGGCGGACGAAAAGCACTATGCCAAGGCGTTGCCTCGCATGTGGCCCCATTCACCAGAGGCGCAGAAGCTTCTCGATGCGGTAGATGCTCTTGCGCCGGAGGTTGAAAGGTTACGGGATAAACGATCCTATGGCGAAGC
>PMWR01000579.1:0-5376 GCA_003166055.1 Acidobacteriaceae bacterium | reverse complement strand
CCCGCCGCGCGTCTACAATCAGTAGAGATGTCCGACACGTTATATCTAAGTCTCTGGTACCCGAATCTGCGCCTCGAAGCGCTTCCCGCCAAGCTGTCCGCGGTCCTCGGTGAGTTCGCAACCCACGGCGGCGAGCCCCGCGTCTATGCCGCCACCGTCTGGCCCATCCGCTGGACCGAGGCGCCCGTCTTCCAGCGCGTCTACGGTCGTGGCGAGCGCGGCGCCGATCCCCGCTTCGCCGTCGAAGAATCCCTCGAGCTGCTCCACGAAGACTACGCCTACGAATTCCAAATCGGCTGGAGCCTCTGGGAACTGGAAACCCCCGCCGAACCCCAAACAGTTGGCGAACTCCAATTAAGCCAATCCGGGGCCCGCTGGGTCCGCGAGCCGCGCCTGGTCCGCGTCACCGGCTACGGCCCGCTCTTCGACGAAGGCGCCTACGAGGCCGACGGCCACATCCGCATCGACTTCGGCTCCGACGCGCCTTTCCTTGAAGAGGGCGTCGAGTTGAACTCCGCCGCTGCCCGCCACATCGAAGAAAATGTCCGTCAGCTCATCGAGTTGACCGCGGCCGTCGAAAAAGCCTCCGGAGCCACGGCGCGCCTCCTGTGGAGCGAACTGGGCGAAAGTCTTGCCCAGCGGCTCGCGGCNNTCGGCGGGAATTCTGCTGGTCGTCGCCCTCGTCGTCTTCCTTGCCGTCGGCAGGTGGAAGCGCCATCTCAATACTCCTGAAATCCTCAAGGCCCTTGGAGCCAACATCCAGCAGGAAGCCAACGGCTGGACCTATTCCCACGCCCTCGGCGCGCATGCGCAATACAAGATTCACGCGTCGAAGGAGGTGCAGTTCAAGCAGGGCAATGCCCGCCTCCACGACGTGAAAATCGAGCTCTATGGCGAAGACGGCAGCCGCGTCGATCGCATCGAGGGCAACGAATTCGACTACGACCAGAAACAAGGTTCCATCACCGCCATCGGCCCGGTCGAGATTACCCTGATGCGCCCCAGCGTCGCGCCGGCCATAGCACCCAAAGCGACACCGGGCCACGCCGCAAGCGCCAAGCCCAAATCCACACCACCGAAAAACACTCCCCTNNGTGGCCACCACCAAAGAGCACGTCGACTTCTCCATGGCCCAGGGAACCGGCAGCTCCACGGGAGCCACCTACGACTCGCAGAACGGCCACCTGGTCCTCGACCACGCAGTCGAATTGAACACCCCGCGCAATGGCGGAATGGTCGTGCTCCACGCCCAGCACGGGGAGTTCGAGCGCGAGACCGAACTCTGCGATTTGCTCGTCGCCACCGCCGACTACCGGGGCGGGGAAGCGACAGCCGCCGTGGCCAAAATCCTCTTCCGCCCCAACGGCTCGGCCGAGCACCTCGATGTGACCGGCGGCTTCACCCTCACAACCGCAACCGGCGGCCATGTCGCCGCGCCCACTGGCTCAATGGACTTCGACGAGCATAACCAACCCCGCCACGGTCGCCTCGAGGGCGGTGTGGTCATGGACTCCGTCCGTGAAAACGAAACCAAAACCGGCAGCCAGAACCGGCACGTCCATGGAACCTCGCCCACCGCGAGTCTCGACTTCACGCCGAAGGGCGAGCTTCGCCACGTCCACCTCGAACGCGGAGTCGAAATGCACAGCGAAGAGCTGAACACTCCCACCAACTCAAAGGAAAGTCCGCTCCGTGTCGCCCGCACCTGGCGCTCGCCGCTCGCCGACGTAGACTTCCGCGAAGTCGCCCGTGGACAGGTAGAGCCGGCCACAATCCACGGGACCGAAGGCGTTGTGGTCACCGGCGAAAGCCAGCGCGGTAAGCAGCCGATCATACCCTCCCGTTTAGGGGCCGATGACATGACGGGCGACTTTGGCCCCGCCTCGCAGTTGAGCGCCATGACCGGCATCGGCCACGCCTCCATGGAGGAAACCACCGCCACCGGAACCCTCCAGACCTCCAGCGCCGATCGTCTCGAAACGCATTTTCTCCCGCCGCCGCCGCCGGGCGCCGCGCCAAAATCCCAATCAACCACCGCTTCCAACAGCGCTGCTCAAATCCAGTCCGCGGTCCTTGACGGCCACGTAGTGTTGATCCAGGTCCCTGCCGCCAGACCCGGTGCGCAGCCTCCGGCAACCATGCGCGCCACGGCTGGCCATGCAGTCTACGAGGGCGCAGGCGGATGGCTGCATCTCACCCTCAGCCCCCGCGTCGAAGACGGCGGCCTGCAGCTTACAGCGGAAAAAATCGATGTCTCTCACGACACCGGCGATGCTCTTGCTCACACCAACGTGAAAGCCACCTGGATCGACAACGCCGCCGACACAAAACCAACCCCATCCGGCCACCAGGTCATGCCCGCTCTGCGCCCGGCATCCCAAGGCAGCCTCGCCCTCGGAGGGCGCGAGCCATCGCATGTAATCTCGTCCGAGGCCGAATTGCAACAGGCCACCGGCGTTGCCACCTTCAAGGGCCACGCCCGTCTCTGGCAGCAGGGCAACTCCGTTACCGCGCCGGTGATCGTGCTCGATCGCCAAAAGCAGACCCTCGTCGCCCGCAGCACAGACCCTGCTGAGCCTGTCCGTATCGTGCTGGTCAGCGCCGGCGGCTCTGACCTGGGCAAAGCGCCCTCCAATCAGGCCCACAAGGATTCCAGCAACGCCGCGGAAGGAAAATCGTCCACCCCCTCGGTAATACGAGTGCGAGGAGGCGATTTAAAATACTCCGACGCCGAACACAAGGCCGTGATGCGCGCAGGCGCTTTGGGTCGAGTGGTTGCAGAAACAGGCACGGCGACGTCCGTATCCGATGATGCGGAACTCATCCTCCTGCCGCAGGGCAATCACGCTGGAAAAGGCGGCGCGCAAGGCCAGGTGGACCGGATGACGGCCCGCGGTCACGTCGTGGTCACATCGGAAAGCCGGCGTGGAACAGGGGAGCAATTGGTTTATACCAGCGAAAACGGCGAATATGTTCTTACCGGAACCGCTGCCGCCCCTCCCAAAATGACAGATCCGGTACGGGGAACCGTGACCGGAGAAGCCCTCATCTTCCATAGCTTCGACGACAGCGTCAGCGCCGAAGGCGGCCCAGGCAAGACCACAACGGACACCACGGCGCCAAAATGAGGGCGCCAAATTGAGCGAGCCACGATGACGGAGAAGGAAAGCTGAAGGTAAATGGAAACTCTGTTCGCTGAAGGAATCGGGAAATCCTACAAGGGCCGCCAGGTGGTTCGCGGAGTCGACCTCAAAATCTCCCGCGGCGAGGTGGTCGGCCTGCTTGGCCCCAACGGCGCCGGCAAAACCACCAGCTTCTACATGATCGTCGGACTCGTTGCCCCCGAGACCGGCCGCGTCATGGTCGATGCCACTGACATCACCCGCGTCCCCATGTATCTGCGCGCCCGCAACTTCGGCATCAGCTACCTGCCGCAGGAGCCGTCGGTCTTCCGCAAGCTCACTGTCGAGGAAAACATCCTTGCCGTGCTCGAAGCCCAGCCGCTGGGCAACCGCGAGCGGCGCTCCCGGACCGAGCGCCTGATCCATCAGCTCAACCTCGGCCACATCCGCACCACCCGCGGCTATGCGCTGTCCGGTGGCGAACGCCGCCGCGTCGAGATTGCCCGCTGTCTTTGCATCCAGCCCAGCTTTATCCTCCTCGACGAACCCTTCAGCGGCATCGATCCCATTGCCGTGCTCGAGTTGCAGAAGATCATCTTCGACCTCAAGGCCAGCGGCATCGGCATTCTGATCACCGACCACAACGTCCGCGAGACCCTCAGCGTCACCGACCGCGCCTACATCATCGCCGAGGGGCGCATCTTCCGCGCCGGAACCCCGCACGAGCTGGGTAACGATGTCGATGTCCGCCGCGTCTACCTCGGCGAGGGTTTCTCGCTGGGCTGATCCGCGCAGGCATTCCACGGCGCCACCACGATAGGGCCGTATCCGGGATTCGACCCTGTCAATCCCCCGCTTCGTCTTACCAACTCGTGGGATTCCCAACCGGGATTCCCGAATTGATAATGGACCAGACCGGGAATCATGTCCCGAAATGAGTCAATTTCGCCGTGAGTCCTTTGCGATTACACTTACACTGAGTCCATTCGGGAAACGAGCCTCCATCTATGCCGCTGTTGCAACCAAGATTGAACCTGAAAGTCGCGCAACGACAGATCCTCACTCCGGGCCTGATGCAGATGGTGAGCGTTCTTGCACTGAATAAGGTGGAATTGAAGGAGATGATCGATGCCGAGATGGTGGAAAATCCCGTCCTGGAGGAGATCGATGAATCCGTTCCGATGTTGGATGAGGTCGCCGGCCGCGAGGAGCAACTGGAACGAGGTGTGGAGCAAACCGCGGCTCCGCCTAAGGACGTCTTCACCGAGATCGACTTCGGCTCGTACTTCCAGGATTATCTCGACCCCGGCTACCGTACACAGCCGGAGTTTGACGACAACGAGAAGCCCTCGTTTGAAAATTTTCTCTCCCAACCTACCACTTTGTCCGATCACCTGGCGTGGCAGTTGGGAGCTCTGACCCTCGAATTCAGCCTCCATGAGGCGGTCGAGTTCGTAATCGGTAACTTGGACGAAGGCGGCTACGTTGCCGCCAGCGACGAAGAGCTCGCCGCGGCCTTCATCCACTCTCCCGGAATCACCCTCCCTGACGACCCCTCCACAGAGAATGGCGCCCACAAAATCGATCCCATCGAAGCGGAGGGTCTGGAAAAAGGAACCCTCGAAAAGGATTCCGGCAGCAACCTCCCCACACCGAACGGCCACAGCCCGCAACTCCCGGCCGCCCTTGACCTGATCCGCCGCGCCATTGACCTGGTTCAGCATCTCGATCCCGCTGGAGTTGGAGCCCGCGATCTGCGCGAGTGTCTGCTGATCCAGATCGCCGCCCAGCAACATGAGTTCAACCAGGTGTATGCCCGCCAGGCCTCCGATCCGGAGGAAGACCCGCACGGCGGTTTTCGAGCCGAGGCCGAGGCCCAGTTGGACCAGCGCCGCCGCTCCATGGAGGTGGCGGCGCTGATTGTCGACACGCACCTTCAGTTGCTGCTGAAACGCGATGTGAAAGACCTGGCCCGCGCGGCCCACGTGACACCCGAGGAGGCGCAGGCCGGCGTCGAATTCATTCGCACCCTCGATCCCCACCCCGGCCGCCTTTACAACCGCGAGCAAACCCGCCTCATCGAGCCCGATGTCGTCTTCGTCAAGCGTGGAGCGGAATGGGCCGTCTCCATGAACGAGGAAGATCTGCCCAGCCTCCGTCTCAGCCGGCGCTACCGGCACATGCTGGTCGCCGAAGGCACCGACAAAGAGGTCAAGGACTACGTGAAGGAGCGCTTCCGCTCCGCAATCCAGCT
>PMWR01000233.1:2359-2544 GCA_003166055.1 Acidobacteriaceae bacterium | reverse complement strand
ATGGTGATGAGGTCTTCCTGGGTGGCGCCGTCCGACGAGAGCTTGCGCAGGGCGGCGCGGAGGGATTCTTCAATCTGGCGTTGCTGGCGTTCCTGCTCGCGGCGGATGCGGTGGAGTTCGGGGGACGCGCTGTCGGCGAGCGAGCCGTCGGGCTGGATGGTGCGCTCGATGGATTCAGCTAACGG
>PMWR01000233.1:0-2332 GCA_003166055.1 Acidobacteriaceae bacterium | reverse complement strand
CCGCCGAGGGGGATGGAGATTTGTTCGCTGAGGATGAGGCGGAGTTCGCCGGTAAGTTGGTGCTGGTGGGCGATCCAGGCCTCGTCTGTGGAGGGTTTGAAGTCGAGGATGACGTGGCGGCCTACGGGGGACGAGGCGAAACCGGCGACNNGGCGTAGTCGGCGTGTTGCACCGGGGACGGGATGGGGTCTAGGAGCGGCATGTACAAGAACCATCTTAGCGGGTGGAGCGGGAGTTACTGGGCGAGCTTTGGGGCGCGTCTTCCGCGTTCTCAAGCAAAGATCAATCGCCCTGGCTGTATGCTGGAGTACGAGATGAGAGCAAAGCATTTTAGGTGGCTATTCCTTCCGCTGTTGGCAGCCTTGGTTGTGGTTATGCTTTCAAGGGACGCTCCGTATACCATCGGGCTGTCCGCCGAGTTCTCGCAGGACAAATATCGTATCGCCGGTGGAACAGCGCCGTGGGCGCTCACTTTCGCAATTCTGATCATCTCCCTGTTTTTCTCTCTCATGTGCGCCCGACCTGCGGAATATGAACCGATGCCTTCCGGTTGGTTGCGAAGAACAATTGCCTTTTGGATCGATTTCGTTCTTGCCGTTACGGCCGTGGGCGCGGTTCTTGGCACTCTACCGATGGTTGTAGAGTGGAGGCGGACCGGTGTCTTCGCATGGAATTTCGAGCGAACAACCCCGGCTCCCGGTGACGATCTACTCTTTTTCTTGTTATTCCTCCTAGCCGTGCCCGCCTTAGTTCTCTATTACGCATGGCCTCTGGTTCGCCGCAGACCCTCGCCGGGCGCATGCGTCATGGGGTACCAAATTGTCGCCGATGAGGGAGCGACGCTGACGTGGGAGGTGGCGATCAAGAGAACGCTTTGGGGTTGGACTTCCTTCCTGGGTGACAGAAAGAGGACGAAACTGCGCATCGACGAGTCGTACAAAACGCATGCGGTCAAGTTGGAGTAGGCGGCAATTCGGCACTCGTTCCCATGCATCTCAGGCGGAAATCGCTGGAGGTTTCAGCTCGCCTTCCCACTTGGCTACTACTGCGGCGGCCATGCAGTTGCCGATTACGTTCATGGCGGTGCGGCCCATGTCCATTAGCGTGTCGATGCCGAGGAGCATGAGGACGGCGGCGGCGGGAATCTGGAAGCTGCTGGCTACGGCCATCAGAATAACAAGTGTCGCGCGCGGAACGCCGGCGATGCCCTTGCTTGTGAGCATGAGCGTGGCGAGAAGCACGATCTGCTGCATGACGGACAGATGCAGGCCCGCGGCCTGGGCGGCGAACAGCGCGGCCATGGAGAGATAAATGCTGGAGCCGGTCATGTTGAAGCTGTAGCCGGTGGGGATGACGAAGGAGACGATCCAGCGAGGGACGCCGAACTCTTCCATGCGCTCCATGGCCAGGGGCAGCGCTGCTTCCGACGATGTAGTGGCAAAGCCCAGGGCGGCCGGCTCGGCGATGGCGACGGCGAATTTGCCGACGGGAATGCGCGCGATGAGAAGAATGACGGCAAGTACTGCCGTGAAGATGAGCAGGGTAGCGTAGCAAGTGACCAGGAGCTTGCCGAGCGGCAGTAGCGTCGCCACTCCCATGCTGCCGACGGTGTAGGCGAGGGCTGCACCGGCGGCTACAGGCGCCATGACCATGATGATGCGGGTGAGGCGGAACATGGTTTCAGTGAGCGATTGCAGGACGCTCAGTAGCGGGGAGCGTTTGGGTTCGGGGAGCAGGGCCAGCGCGGCGCCGAAGAGCAGAGCGAAGACGGCGACCTGGAGGATTTGATTTTCAGCGACGGCTTTGGCGATGTTTTCGGGGAAGATGTTGAGGAGAATCTGCTGCCAGCCTTCTGGACGCGCTGTTGGCGCGACAGCCTGAACGACTGCTGGGAGCGTGACACCGGCGCCGGCCTGCGTAATGTCGATTGCGATGGCGCCGAGGAGCAGGCCGAAGGTGGTGACGACTTCAAAGAAGATGAGGGCCTTGACGGCGACGCGGCCCACGCCGCTGAGTTGGTTATGGCCGGCGATGCCGGTGACGATGCCGCCAAAGATGAGCGGCGCGACGATCATGCGGATGAGGCGCAGAAAGATATCGCCGAGGAAGTGGGTTTGCGCGGCGATGCCGGGGGCGTCGATGCCGAGTTCCGCGCCGGCGAGCATGGCGAAGAAAGTCCAGAGCAAAAGGGAACTGCGGCGGACGGCGTAGGGAATGAATAGGGCGAAGGCGATCCAGCGCAGAACTGCGGCGAGTTGCGCGGGGGCGTGAAGAAGGCTTACGGCCAGACCTGCGGCAAAGAGGACGGTGGCGGCCACGGAGAGCACGCGGA
>PMWR01000321.1 GCA_003166055.1 Acidobacteriaceae bacterium | reverse complement strand
ATCAAGCCAATGGTTTTCGCGGGCCTCTACACCGTGGATTCGCACGAACACACGCTGCTGCGCGACGCGCTGGAGAAGCTGCGCCTCAACGACTCGTCGTTTTTCTTTGAGCCGGAAAGCTCGGTCGCGCTCGGTTTTGGTTTCCGGTGCGGCTTTCTCGGATTGCTGCACATGGAGATTATTCAGGAGCGCCTGGAACGCGAATACCAGCTCGACCTGATTACCACCGCGCCCGGCGTTCGCTATCACATCACGCTCACCGACGGCAGCGTTGTCGAGGTTGACAATCCTTCGCGCTGGCCTGAGCCCACCAACATCGAAGAGATTCGCGAACCCGTGATTACGGCCAAGATCCTCACAAACGAGGAATATGTCGGCGGCATCCTGAAGCTTGTGGAAGAGAAACGCGGCAGGCAACTGAACTTCGAATACGTGACACCCACGCGCGTGATGCTCACCTATGAGCTTCCATTGAACGAGATCGTACTCGACTTCTACGATCGCCTCAAGTCGATCTCGCGCGGCTATGCCTCGCTGGACTATCAGCTTGCCGGCGAGTGGGAATCGCCGATGGTCAAGATGGATATCCTGGTCTCAGGTGAGCCCGTCGATGCGCTCTCGATCATCGTGCATCGCGACTTCGCTTACGAGCGCGGCAAACTGCTGGTTTCGAAGATGCGCGAACTCATCCCCAGGCAGCAATTCGAAGTCGCTATCCAGGCCGCCATCGGTTCAAAGATCATTGCCCGGGAGAGCGTAGCCGCGTTGCGTAAGAACGTGCTGGCCAAGTGCTACGGCGGCGACATCTCGCGCAAACGCAAGTTGCTTGAGAAGCAAAAAGAAGGCAAGAAGCGGATGAAACGAATCGGCAAGGTCGATATCCCGCAAGAGGCGTTCCTGGCTGTTTTGCGGGTCGGCGAAGATCAGCAGAAATAGTTCATTCCGTTGATCAAACTCGACCGTCGAGTCACGCAATGTTTATGGAGAAATGTGGGAAAGTCCCCGAACCACGCCGAGCAGATTGACCTGCGTCTGTCGAGCGGACGAGCGGCGCATTTCCCGGGTTGGCATTGATAAATAAGGGTTTGTGTCGCCTATCAGAACCTAACAGCGGTTGGCAAGAGGAAAAACTGTCCTTCGGGCGGGGATTTCGCGGAAGCTTTCCACAATTTTTTCCACAGAAATGGGCAGACGCATTGCCCCTCCCCATCTGTCGGCGCACCGCCGCTTGTTTCGTCTTTGAACCATCTCCGATGCAATCGCAAGAGCCACCCTCGGCATGGCCCTTGCGACCGTAGGAATATGGTCCTACCGCGCGGGCGGTTTCGCCGCGGGAGCAGCCGGCTTGGGCGCCGGCGGTAGTTGCGCTGGCGGCGCGGGCACACCTGACTTCGCGTTGTATGCATCCACAACTGCCTGGGTGATATCGGTGGATTGGAGCGCGTAGAGGACCGGGCTCTGCTGCTGCGAGACGTCGAGAACCAGTGTGTAGCCCTGCTTCTGCGCATAGGTCGACATCACGTCATAAACCTTGGAGGCCAGAGCGTTGTACATTCCCTGGATGTCCTGATTTCCGTCGTTGCGCAGATCCTCCGAGTCGCGTTCCAACCGCTTCTTCTTGTCGTCGATCGTACTCGCTCGATTGGCGCGCTCCACATCGCTCAGAGTGGCGCCCTGCGCCTGCAATTGCTTGGTCAGGGTCTCGATCTCGTCATTGAGAGACTTGGCCTGCGCTTCTCTGGGTGCGTATTTCTTCTCGAGGTCGGCATAGTTGCGCTGGCCCTCGTTGGTCTTGGCCACAGCAGCCTGAAAGGAGATGACGGCAATCTTCACCGGGCCTGCGGGCGCGGCGGCGGCAGCGGCGGGACCGGGCGATGTTTGTGCGGCGACGCTCAGACCCAGGCCCGAGATCAAAGTGAAAGCAATTAGCAGCGAACGCTTCATCGGAATAGAAAACTCCTTCGGAATTCCTGTGTGCCTGTTCGCGTTTCAGCGCAAAACAGTGCCTGTGCCTCCTGAGAAACCACACGGTCTTCTTTTACCACCCTGACGACGAAGAACTGTCGCCGGGGCCCCGGAAGTTGGGCAACTCCACGGCGAAGTGGATGGAGCAAAGAAAAGACGCGGACGGAGACGTCAGCGGGAACTAGGGAGAATTATAGGAGTCCCGCGAGAGGAGCGTCAAACCGCAATCGAAACAAGAGAATGGAGCCTTTGAGCCATCTGCGTCACAGCATCAACAGGCCCTGAAACGCAGAGACCCCGGAAGACGGGGCCTTTGCGCAGTCGGAATTGGATCGATCGCTCTAGTGGGGGCCGGCAGCAGGCCTGGTTGCTGGGGCTGCGGGCTTGGGCGCCGTGGCAGCCGGTTGCGGCGGCGGGGCGGGAACACCCGACTTCACGTTGTAGGCGTCGATGACCGCCTTCGTGATGTCGATATTCTGGCCCGCGAAGAGCACCACAGGGGACTGTTGCTGGCTTCCGCTGCCATCCAACACCAGCGTGTAGCCCTGTTGCTGCGCATAGGTCGACAGAACGTCGTAGACCTTCGACGCGACGGTGTTGTAGATCTCCTGCATCTCGCCTTGCAGATCGTTCTGCGCATCCTCGGCGAAACGCTGGGCCTGCTTCTTCTTGTCCTCGATGGTCTTTGTCCGGTTGGCGCGCTCGGCGTCGCTGAGTTTGTCGCCCTGCGCCTGCAACTGCTTCTCCAGGCCATCGATTTCATCGGCCAGTGTCTTGAGCTGGTTGCGCTTCGGTTCGTACTTCTTCTGCAGGTCGGCGAAGTTGCGCTGGAACTCGTTGGTCTGGCCAACTGCCGCCTGGAAGGCGATGACAGCAACCTTGGCCGGAACAGCCGGCGTCGCGGGTGCGGACGGTGTTTGAGCGGCTGCGCTCAGGGCAAGGCCTGAAGCCAGCGTGATAGCAAATACAATCGAACGCTTCATTTGAATCGAAAACTCCTTCGGAATTCCTGTGTGGCCGCCCGCGTTTCAGCGCAAGGGCAGCCTGTGCCTCCTGAGAAACCAGACGGTCTTTCTTCCAACCCATTGACGAACACCCGTCGCCGGGGATCCCGGGATTAAGAGGAACTCCGCTTCAGGTGGGCATAGGCGGCGAAAGACACGAGCGGAGCCATCAGCAGGAACTAACTGGATTATAGGGGGGCGGGGTAGGAGCGTCAAACCGGCAACGCGTGAATTCTTCAGCGCAAACGCGTTTCACCAGACGCCGCTCTGTGCATGGTGGCACGCCACACTTCCACATTCACGATGCAATTGGCTGAGAGCCTCTGCCAAACACAGAGGCCCCGCGTGGAGCGGAGCCTGTGCCCAGTACACCGGAAAGGATCAATTGGATGCTGGCGCCTTGGGAGGGGTCTGTGGCTTGGCTGCCGGAGCGGCCGGCGCAGGTACGCCCGATTTGGTGTTGTAGAGGTCGATCACGGCCTGACCGATATTGGCAGACTCGGCGGCATACATCACATTTGTTTGTTCCTGGCTGGCGTCCAGAATTACGGTGTAGCCCTGCTGCTTTGCATAGTCGACCATCACGTCGTAGAACTTCTTCCCCAGATCGCCCATCACCTGCTGCAGCGCCTGGTTGCCTTCAGTGCGAAGGTCTTCGGCTCCGCGCTGCAACTTCTTCTTCTTTTCGTCGATGGTCCTGGCGCGGCTGGCGCGGTCAGCATCGGTGAGCGTCGCCGATTTGGCCTGAAGGTCCTTTTGCAGCTTCTCGATCTCATCGTTCTGGGCCTTCAGCTCTGCTGTCCGCGGTTCGAATTTTTTCTGGAGGTCTGCAAAATCGCGCCGGCCCTCGTTGGTTTGGGCCACCGCCGCCTGGTAGGCAATGACGGCGATTTTGGCCGGTGCGGCAGGGGCCGCGGCTGGGGTTTGGGCAGAGGCGGTCAGGGCAGCGCCCGAGGCCAGCATGAGTGCTATGACAAGAGAATGCTTCATTGAAATGGAGTACTCCTTCGGAATTCCTCCGGGATGGGCGCGGAGCAAGCAGGCGCCTCCTGAGAAACCTTACCGTCTTTTGGGGAACTCCCGGCCGGATAGCCAGGGACAGAAAAAGACGCGAGTGGCAACATCAGCAGGAACTATCTGAATTATAGGAAGGCTGGGTTGGAGCGTCAAACCGGCAAACAATGAATTGCACTGGTTTCAGGGGCATCGACACCGTTTTCCGAAGCGCCACTCAGCGCCCAAAACTCGAGGATATTATGCCCAGGCGAAAGGGCCGCCCGTAAGGAGCGGCCCTTCTTTTCTTTATGCGCACTGTTGGCTAGAACGTTGTGGAGACAGTCAGGCGGAAGGTCTTGCGGGGCTCGCGGAACAGGTAGCGTGATCCGTAACCGGTGATCGCCTCCTGGTAGGTGTAGTCGCCGGCGCCGCCCGGTGGGAACAGGTCGCGGGTGATCAGCTCCGCGGAGCAGCTCTGCTTGTTTTCCCCGAGGGTTACGTCGTTGCAGTAGGGCCTCTCATACAGGCGCAGCGGATTGTACGCATAGTAGAGGCGGAAAGGCGCGTTGATGACCGGCATGATGACGGAGAGCTCGCTTCCCAGCGACATGCGGGGAACAAAGTTTGTACCGGTGATGGGCCGGATGTTGGGCTGGAATCCGACTTGGGAACCTGGAATGCCGCCCTGGCACGAGCCGTTGTTAAACACCGGGCATCCATACAGCGGTGCGGTCAGCGAGGCGAAGCCCTCGGGGCTTTGCTTCAACTGGCCCTTGTTCAAAGCGGTGTCGATGCCGAAATCGTCGAAGAAGGAAATCATGACCGGCCCAGCGATGGGAATGCGGTATTCGGCATTGGTGGTCAGGCTGGTATCGCCGCCGATGGAAGCGATGCCGTAAACCGGCAGCGGCACCTGGATGCACTGGTTGTCTTCAGGATTGGTCGGATCGCGCGGAACGCAGCTTCCGTCGGGATTGGTCAGCTGAACGTTCACCCGATTGGGCACGTAGCCGTAAGGCGTTGCGCCGCGAATGTCAAAGCCGCGCAAATCGCCTTCGCCGCCGGTGTAGAAGCGGTTGTTCGGCGGAGCCACATCGCCACCGAACCCCTGCACATAGCCCAACTGGGCGCGGATGCCCAGCACGTTGCGGCCATTTGGCGTGAGGTGCAGGTAGTGGATGGGCATGAAGCGCTTGTAGGCCACCAGCGGCGAGATGTAGCGCACGTTTCCGCCGATGCCGGCCACCTGGAAGACCGCGGTATATTCCTTGCCGCTGCGCGGGCGCAACGGGTTGTTGATGGTGTTGTAGCTATAGCTGAACGACGCCGAACTGTTGACGATACCCGCCAGCGCGTTCGATCCCTGAATGCCCGAGCGGAAACTGATGGTCTGGAAGAATGTCTGCGAGGCGGTGCTGAACGCGGTAATGGACGACTTGGAGAGCGAATACGTCATGCCCACGCGCTGGAAGGCATGGCGCCTGAGCGGATAGCTGATCGACCAGTTCAAGCCCGTCGACGCCTGGTTGTAGTTCTGCGTAAGCGACTGTTGCGCCGAACTCAGATTCACCGATTGGCCGGTAGATGAGGCGTAGTTCTTCGCGGCGTTGAAGTCCTGCTTGTTGTTGAACAGTTGGAAACCGATGTTGAGCGGCTTGTTGCGCAGATATGGCTGCGAAAAACCGAACAGGAACTGGCGGCTCACGTTGCCCAGGTTGCCCTGGACGCTGAGTGTTTCGCCAAGGCCCAGGAAGTTGTTGGTCTGGTAGTTCACCCCCAGAAACGCGCCCGAGAGGCCGCTGATGCCGCCGTTGAGGCCGATCGAGTTTTTGCCCTTCTCATGGACCTTCAGCAGCAGGTCGACTGTTCCGGCCTCGGCATCCTGGTGCGCCTCGGAGTCCTGATCGACCTTGAGCGGATCGAAGTACTCCAACTGGTTGAGGCGCAGAAGGCTGTACTCCCACAACTGCGAGTTGTACACCTGGCCTTCTTCCAGCATCAGTTCGCGGCGGATGACTCGATCGCGCGTGATGGTGTTGCCCTGGAACTCGATGCGCGACACGTAAAACGGCTTGCCCTCGTCGATGTCGATGACCAGGGAGACCGTCTTTTTCTGCTCGTCGTATTCCGGCTTGGGGATGGCTCCGAAGTTGATGTACCCCAGTTGGCCGTAGGCTTTCTTCAAATTCTCAAGGCCCTTGCTGATCAACGTGGCATTGAACCAGTCGCCATCTTTGACGGCAAAGGTGGCGCGTAGCGCCTTCACGTTCTGCACCGCCTTATTGCCGGTGAAAGTGATGGTGCCGAGCCGATAGCGGTCGCCCTCTTCCACGGGCATCAGAATATCGATACGCTTGCCCGTATTGGGCCGGAAGGTAAACCAGTTGAGCCCGCCCTGGTCGCGGATCTTCGTCTTCGGTTCTTCGATCGCCGCGTTGTAGTAACCCTTGTCGCGGTAGGCCAGCCGCACCCGCTCCGTGTCCTCTTCCAGCTTGGAGGCATCGAAGGTCTGCGCAAAGAGATTCTCGAAGATGATCGAATACGGAATTCCGATGGGCTTGAGGTTCTTCATGGCGCGCCGGAGTTCCCGTGAGCTGATGTGCTGGTTGCCGGTGAACTTGATGTCGCCGACCTTCACCGTCGGGCCTTCCTTAATGTTGAAGTTCACCTGCACCGACGCCGGGGGAATCGTCTTTATCTCGGTCTTGACCGTGGCAAACTGGTGGCCGTGTTCGGCCAGCAAATCCTTGAGCACGGTCTCGGCCCGCTTGATCTTTGCCGGGTCAAACTGGCTCTCCGGAGACAGCCCCACTTTTTCTTTCTTGAATCGATCCAGAATGTCTGAATTCGATACGGCATTATTCCCTTTGTAGTTGATCTCGCGGATGGTGGGCTTTTCCCGAACAAAAACATCCAGGACGATCCCCTTTTCCGTGTCCTCCCGCTCAATCCGAAGATCGTCGAAATATCCCGTGTTCCAGAGCGAGTTGAAGTCGCGCTCGATCGAAATCGGGTCGTAGACGTCGCCGGGGTGCGTAAAAAGACGCGCCAGTATCGTCTCTTTGGGGATACGCCGATTGCCGATCACACGGATCTGGTCGATCGTCTGCGACTGCTGGGCCAGCGCAGTGCCGGCGGTCACCGCCAGCATCAGGAACAACATCGTCCTGCCCGCCCGGCCTGCCCCGCGACGCGCGACGCGTAAAAAACGTGAAATGCAAGTCTGCTTTGTCTTCACCGGGCTGAGGCCCTGCGACGAGCAAAAGTACTGGTGCGGTCCATAGTTCGCCTTCAGGTTCGGCTTCACGGGAAGAATATCGACACCCTCACTGCTGAAAATCTGATCCTGTTTCTACGAAAGACTGATTATATTGGACCGCGCCCACCCTGCCCAAACCGCCGGGCTGACAATCGGCTCCGAATCCTTAGTCTTCCCCAGAATTTGCCTGCCGCGCTCGGCCCCTGCGGACTCGGGCTGCTCCCGACTGCCACCCCCGGCGACAATCCCTGCCGCCGAACAGCTTAGAATCAGGACACATCCCACAGTCTACCGGAAGCAGCCGGGTTGGGGCCGCAAGTCGGCGCACAGGCCCGGGGTTGGCGCGTAGAATCCGCTGTGTACCCCCGCCCCTGCTCGCCGCTTTCCTCTTAGACGCAGGCAAAGCGCACAGGACATCCAACCAGCAAGAAGGTTTTGCGGCAATGAAAGAATCCGTTTACGATTTCACTCTTCCGCTCCTCAGCACCGGGCCAAACAAGGACGCCGCGGACGCCCCTTCCGTTAGCCTGGCTCAGTTCCGCGGCCAGGTGCTGCTGATTGTGAATACCGCCAGTTTTTGCGGCTTCACCCCTCAGTACGCGGGCCTCGAAAGGCTCTTCCGCGCCTACAGGGATCGCGGATTTCAGGTGCTCGGCTTTCCCTCAAACCAGTTCGGCGCCCAGGAACCTGGATCGGCAGCGCAGATAGGCGCATTCTGCGAAAAGAATTATGGCGTCACCTTCCCCATCTTTTCAAAGATCGACGTCAACGGCCGCCAAGCCCATCCACTCTATCGCTTCCTGAAGGAGCGCCAGCCGGGAATCTTCGGCATCCGGCGCATCAACTGGAACTTCACCAAATTCCTCGTCGACCGGAAGGGCGACGTTGTGGCGCGCTTCCGGCCAACGACCAAACCGGAAGACATGGCCGCGGAGATTGAATCACTTTTGAACCGCCAGTAGAGACCGTGTTCCGGTTTGGTCTGGAGTTCGCCGGTTGGGAGGAAGGTGCATTTATTCCCCCTGCGACCACATCCTACGCGGGTCCTGAGGTATCCTTGCTGCATATCTGGCTCGATCGCCCGCCTCTTTCCGATTTATGGACAGGCCTTCCCAGACAGACTTGAGCGCCGGGGGGCACGCATGCGTCGAAATCTTCCCATGTTGCTGATTCGCGTGGTTGTGGGCCTGATCTTCCTCGCCGAAGGCATTCTCGAGTTCCTGCACCCTGAGGAACTGGGCGTAACTTTTTTTTCGTCCATTGGTCTGCCCCTCCCACAATACCTGGGACCTGCCGTGGGCTGCATTGAGATCTTCGGCGGCGCAGCGATTCTGGTGAACCTTTATGCCGGAGATGCTGCGCTCATGCTGCTATTCGTGGTTCTGGCCGAGCTGATCACTACCAAGCTGCCAATCCTGATCGGCGGACCGATCGGGCCCTTTCCGGTAGAAAAACTGCCCCAATACGGATTGCCGATCTTTCTGCACGAGGCACGAGTCGAATTGTGCATGATCGTTGGCGCGGTGACGGTGCTCATCCACTCCGGCCTTAGTTTCCTGCGGCGCAGGTAGTGGTGGCTATCAGAGAACGGCTAGAGCTGACGTCTCGGGTTCGTGGGCATGGACTGATCCACCGGGCCGGGCTCCGATTCACGCCCCCGCGACCCTACTCGATCGGCGCCGCGAGAACATACACGTAGACCAGCATGCCGACGCCGATGAAGCCCGGGATCAGGCCGCAAAGGGCAACCTGCGGACCAGTCAATGCCCTCAGAAAGATGACCAGGCCAAGGCCCACGCCGATATTGATCACCCCACCCATCTTCATTCCCTCACGCGCCTTGATCCGGCTCAGCCTGTCCTGCTCGCGCAGCAGTTCTGCGGTAGCTTTTGCGCCGTCGGGCGAGGCTTCCGCGACCCGGCGGATCGTCTCCGCCTTGTAGAACGCCTCGCGCTCTTTGCGCTGGCCTTCAATCCAGCTTGTTACTGGAATGAAGATGCCAAAAAGCGCCACCGCGCCGACGGATAGAAATGCCCACAGACCGAACCCTCCGAAAACTTCCTGCGCCCCGAAGAGCGTAACCAGTAAATGCGTCATACAATCCTCCTGATTGATGTTGCCGGGGTTTTTCCCCTTGCAAACGGTAGGACCGGAGCCGGCTCAACGCGGTTGCATTTTCTGCGCATTTCCTTTTCCTGAACAAATTGCAACCGGGTCGGTCGATTCCCTGTCTCAACTTCAGGGAGAGTGGGCAGTTTGGACCGAGCGATGCAAACAGCGAGCCAGAGAACGGCTGGCGAGGACCTGGCCGACGTGGAGCGCGTGTTGCGAGGCGAGACCGCTGCGTTCGAAGGGATTGTCAGACGCTGGCAGGGGCCGCTGATCAACATGGCGTGGCGCTATTGCCGCGACCGTGGCCGCGCCGAAGAACTGGCCCAGGAGGCCTTTGTNNTTTGCGCTCGCTGCGAATGTATTTCGTTCGGAACTCAAGCGATTTCCCACGGTCGACCTGCGGCTTGACGAGGCGCCAGAGCCTGCCGCCCCCGCAACACAACACAGCGCGCTGACCAGGCAGCAAAGCTCTGAAACAGTTCGGCGCGCGGTACTGGCCCTTCCTGCACGCTATCGCGAACCGGTGATTTTGTTTTATTTTCATGAAATGGATGTGACGGCCGCGGCACGGACCATGGGCATGCCCGAAGGAACCCTCAAGGCGCGCCTGTCACGAGCGCGAGCGCTGTTGCGAAGTCGATTCCCGCACCTTGAAGATCGGCACGCGGCAGTCGAACTTGGAGCACTCGGCACAGGAAAGGAGGCATGACGATGAACCGGACAAAGACAAACCCGATCGAAGCCACCAATACCGAAATTGATCGCATCCTGGCAACCGAACAACCGCTGGTTCCGACGTCAGGCTTCCTGGCGTCGGTGATGGAGCGCGTGCGCGAAGAAGCGGCT
>PMWR01000633.1 GCA_003166055.1 Acidobacteriaceae bacterium | reverse complement strand
CCATGCCCGAACTCGCCCTCCAACCCGGCCAGGCCCAGCCCGACCAAACCACATTCGATCTTGAATCCCTCACCGCCGACGTCGTAAGCCTGGCCCTCAAAGCCGGAGCCTCTGATGCCGAAGCAGTAGTCCGCGAAGGCGACGAGTTCAGCGTCAATGTCCGCATGGGCTCGGTCGAGACCCTCAAGGAGTCCGGCTCCCGCGGCCTCGGCCTGCGCGTCTTTCTCGGCACACGCTCCGCCTCCACCTCGACCAGCGACTTCACCTCCGACGGCATCCGCCAACTCGTCGAAGGCGCCTTGGCCCTGGCCCATGTCACCGAAGAAGACCCCTTCACCGGCCTGCCCGAAACCGCTCAATTCGGTTCCGTTCCCGCCGACCTGCACCTCTATTACGACGACGTTTACTCGCTCTCCGGTCCCGAACGCATCGAGTGGGCCCGCCGCTGTGAGTCCGCCGCCCTCGCCGCCGACCCCCGCATCACCAACTCCGAAGGCGGCAGCTTTGACGCCGCCACCGGCCGCAAAGTCATGGCCAACTCCCGCGGCTTCATCGGCGGATATCGCACCAGCTACGCCGGTGTCTCAGCCGCGCCCCTCGCCAAAGACGCCAACGGCCAGCAGCAGCGCGACGGCTGGTGGTCCTCGGCCCGCAGCTTCTCGCTCCTCGAATCCCCTGAAGCGGTAGGCCGGGAAGCCGCGCGCCGCACCCTCCGCCGCCTGGGCGCGCGCAAGGTTCCCACCCAGCGCGTCCCCATCGTCTTCGCGCCTGAGGTCGCACGCTCTTTCATCGGCTACCTCTTTGAAGCCGCATCAGGCGACGCCATCTGGCGTCACGCGTCCTTCCTCGCCGGCAAACTGGGCTCTCAGGTCGCCGCTCCCGCAATCAACCTCATCGACGACAATTTCATGCTCCTGCCCAACGGCTCCGGCGGCTTCGGCTCCTCGCCCTTTGACGGCGAAGGCCTGCCCTCGCTCCGCACCGTCGTCGTCCAGAACGGCGTCCTCCAGACCTACCTGCTCAACACCTACACCGCCCGCGAGCTCGGCATGAAATCCACGCACAACGCCTCGCGCGGCCTGGCTGGCACTCCCGGCATCGGCTGCGGCAACCTCTACCTCGCGCCCGGAACCCAGACACCAGAGCAGATCATTGCCGATGCCCATACCGGCCTCTACGTCACCAGCCTCATGGGCTCCGGTGTCAACATGGTCACCGGCGATTATTCCCGCGGCGCTTTCGGCCTGTGGATCGAAAACGGCCAGCTCACCCACGCCGTCGAGGAAGTCACCATCGCCGGCAACCTCACCTACATGCTCATGAACATTACGGCCATCGGCAGCGACCTTGTCTTCCGCGGCTCAGTCGCCTCGCCCACCCTCCGCATCGACGGCATGACCATCGCCGGAGCCTGATTTTTCGCTCGACCGAATTACTCGCTGTTTTGGAAGGGCACGACTTTAGTCGTGCCGAAAATGCTCCAATTGGGATTGCTCGGGCTTTAGCCCCTGAGGGATGTTCTAAAACACCGGCCAGGAGTTGAACACATGATCAATGCGCGCGGCGCAGAACCAATGAACTGCGAGGTGTTTCAGACCCTCCTGCCCGAATTGATCGCTACTGGAGAGGACGTTGAAAGGCATCCGCATGTCGAAAAGTGCGACCTGTGCGCCGCTTTGATTGAGGATTTGAATCGCATTGCGGCAGATGCACGAAACAGACGAGGTGGGGAGGACTGGCTTTGAGTCATTCATTTCAAAGCGCTTTGAAGCACATCCCCTTCGACCCGGCAGACCCCAAAGCCGCCCTGGCCCAACTGCCCCACTCCGCCGCCGTCTTCGCCCTTTATGGCGCAGAATCCCACGCAGAACCCTACATCGGCCGCACCCCCAATCTTCGCGCCCGCCTTGAACGCCTCCTCCAGCCCAGCCCAAAACATCCCCGCCGTCTCCAGCTAGCAGGCCGCGTCCGCCGCATCGCCTACCGTCTCACCGGCTCCGACTTCGAATCCCTCCTCCTCCAATTTGAACTTCTCGAAGAAATCTACGGCCCAAAAACGTTAGACCGCATGCACCTCAGCGCGCCCGCCTTCATTCGCTTCCTCGGCTCCAACACCTATCCCCGCATCACCGTCACCAACCGCCCCAGCCAGCGTGAAGCCGACTGGGCTTACGGCCCTTTTGCCTCCCGCGCCGCCGCCGANNGGCTGTGTCTACTCCGAGATGAAAATGTGCCTCGCCCCTTGCTATCAGGGCTGCACCGACCAGCGATACGCCGAAGAATCCGCCGCCGTCGAAAGCTTTCTCTCCACCCGCGGCGACAGCCGTCTCGTTCCCCTCCGCACCCAGCGCGACCAGGCCTCCGTCGATCTCGAATTCGAATCCGCCGCCGCCCTTCACGCCCAGGTTCAGCGCATCGAAGCCGTCCGCGCCCTCGCTCCTGAAATCGTCCGCCCCATGAGCCAGTTGCGCGCCGTCATCCTCCAGGCCTCCGCCCATCCCGCCGAGGTTTCCGTTTTTCTGTACGAAGGTGGCATTCTCCGCGGCCCGCAGCCGTTCTCCACCATCGGCATGCGCATCCAGAACGAGCAATCCGGCTCCACGTCGCTTTTCGCTCAACCGGTGGCCATCGAACCCATCCCGGAAGAACCCCAAACACTGCCGGCCCGTAACATCGTCGCACCGGATGAGATCAGGTCCGAGGCTTTGAAAGGGCACGGCTTTAGCCGTGCCAACCTTGGCCATCAAGACCCCGGGGCTTTAGCCCCTGAGGGGAGTCTTTCCGTCCCTTCCGAAGCCACACCACAGCCCGCCAAGCTCCCTCGCGGCCTGCTTGAGACCCGCCTCGAATCCGTCCTCACCAACCTCGCCGAACCCAACGATCCTTCATCGCCGACCATCCGCCAAGGCCATTTAGCTCTCCTCAAACGCTGGTACTACCGGCCCGAAATCCGCCGCACCGGCGAAATCCTCTTCCCCGACCCCGAAGGCCACTGGCCTGCAAGACAAATTCTCCGCGGCATCGGCCGAGTCGCCGCAAAATCCCTTCAAATCCTGCCGCCCGCGTAGCACAATACCTCCATAACAATCCATGTCCTCTCACCCAGATCTCCGCTCTCTTCTCGCCCAGGGCAAGCATGCCCTCTCGCGTGGTAGTGTCCCGGAAGTCGTCGCCCTGATCGACGCCCAACCTCGCCTCGCCGCCCGCCTCCTCGAACTCCTCTGGGACGACGACCCCGGCGTAGTCCAGCGCGCCGCCGATGTTCTCGAGCGCATCTCACACGAGCCTTCCGCGGCACTGGCCCGCATCCTCGCCGATTCCAAAGAGTCCCTCCTCGGCCTGCTCTCCGAGGCCCAGCTCAAAAAACTCCGCTGGAATCTTGCCCTCACCCTCGGCCGCCTCCCGCTCACCGTGGCTGAATGCCGCCGCGCCGCCACAGTCCTCTCCACCTACCTTGAAGATCCCAGCTCCATCGTCAAAACCGCCGCCCTCCACGGTCTGGCCGACCTCACCCGCCACGATCCATCTCTGCTGCCCGCCGTCCTTGACCTGCTCCGCATCCACGGTCGCAGCGGCACCCCCGCCATGCGCGCCCGCTCCCGCATTTTGCTCAAGAGGCTGGAACCTCGATGAATTCGCGGCCTATACTGGGCGTGAGGTGATCCGATGAATGGTCATTGGATGAGGCGGCTAGGCGCAGCCCGAGCCTGGACACTAGCCGTCGTGGCGATCGTGCTCGCAGTCATGTGGTTCATCCGCCGCTGAATCATTCAGCTCATGAGCCGTTCTGAAATTCCAACCTTCCGCCACGCCCCGTCTGGCCAGGCCGGTCCTGTTACCGAATGCCCTTGATCCGCATCAACCTTGCGGGAGATTCATCCATGAGCCGCTCAGCCCACAAGTTAATTCTGTTCACGCTTTTTGTGCTGTTCGCGTGCGCTTCCGAGCCGAGCCAACCCCAAAGCGCACCCGCAAACAACCACGCCACGCCCGTTCTCGTCGAACTGTTTACTTCAGAAGGCTGCTCAAGTTGCCCACCCGCCGATGCCTGGCTTCAGCAACTCGACGCTCAACAGCCTGTGCCCGGTGCTCAGGTCATTGTCCTCAGCGAACATGTCGACTATTGGAACCACGATGGATGGATAGATCCCTATTCGTCATCGCTTGTTACCGACCGCCAGGCGGCCTATGTCCGTGCGCTCGGCATCTCCAGCCCGTACACCCCCCAGCTGATCGTGGACGGCACGACTGAGCTTCAGTTGGAAAATAAGAAACAGACCGCCGAAGTTCTGCTCAAGGCCGCGAAAGCTCCGCAGATTCCCGTCAGCATCGGCCCCATTCACGTGCGGGGCCCCACCCCCGCCCTCCTTCGAGCCCATATTGAAGCCGACGGAACCTCATCCAGGCACAACGCTGACATCTTCGCCGCCGTCGCGCTTGACCATGCCGAGTCCCAGGTACTTCGCGGCGAGAACGGCGGACGCCGACTCCAGCACGTAGCAGTCGTTCAGGAACTAGTGAAGATCGGCAAGCTCGAAAAAGGGAAGACCTTTGCCCAGGACTTTCAATTGAAGCTGAAGCCCGGCCAGGATCCCGAAAATCTGCGGCTGGTCGTCTTCGTCCAGGAATCTGGGCCGGGCAATGTGATTGGGGCAGCTCTCCGGGAGGTTTGGCCCCGCAGCCAATCCGCAATCGGCGTCGCGTTAGCGCGCATAGACCGAAAAACCCTCTCCTCCCAGACCCCAGCCCGTCTCCGCTGATACACTGGCGGCACAGGGAGATACCCCGGAAAGCCCCATGGTCCAACTTCTTCCCTCCATCCTCTCCGCCGACTTCGCCCACCTCGCCGACCAGGTAGCCGCGGCCGAGCGAGGCGGCGGCACCGTCATCCACGTCGACGTGATGGACGGCCATTTCGTGCCCAACATCACCATCGGCCCGCCGGTCGTCAAAAGCCTGCGCAAGGCTACCCGCCTGCCCCTCGACTGTCACCTGATGATCGAGAACCCCGACGAGTTCATCCCCGCCTTCGCCGATGCCGGCGCCAACTGGGTCAGCGTCCATTTCGAGGCCTGCCGCCATCTCCATCGCTCGCTCCAGCTCATTGCCCACCATGGCATGCAGCCGGCAGTCGTTCTCAACCCCGCCACCCGTGTCGACCTCATCGTGGACATCCTTCCCATGGTCCACCATGTGCTCATCATGAGCGTCAATCCCGGCTTCGGCGGGCAGGAATTCATCCCCTTTTCTCTGGACAAAATCCGCCGCCTCGCAGAAATCCGCCGGGAACTGGGGCTGGCGTTTAAAATCGAAGTGGACGGCGGCGTCGCTCACGACACGGTGGCCAAGGTAGTCCAAGCAGGTGCGGACCTGCTCGTAGCCGGCAACGCCGTCTTTGGCGCTGGTCACCCTGAACAGGATGCGCGCGCCCTTCTGGCCGCTGCCCGCAAGGCAGCGGGCGAGCCGTACGAGTAAAATGAGTAGAACGAGCAAGATTCAGAAATAGCCATGAACGGCGGAGGTCCCACGTCGAGGGCGCCGTCGCGATGAGGTGGTATGAACAGGTTGTCATTAAAGATTTGTGCAGTGGCTCTCGTGATCCTGGCCCTGGGCGATTTCTCGTCCGCGGCCACCAAAAGGCCTAAGAAAAAGAAGGATCAGGACCTGAGCGCCAACCCGCTCAAGAATGTAAACTCCAAGCAACCCGACAAGGAGCTCTACGACAAGGCCATGCTTGCCCTCAAGAAGAGCCGCTTTGACGTAGCCCGCCTTGACCTGCAAACCATGCTCAACACGTATCCCGAGTCGGAATACCGGATGCGCGCCAAGCTGGCCGTCGGCGACAGTTGGTTCAAGGAAGGCGGCACGGCGGCCCTTGTCCAGGCTGAAGCTGAATACAAGGACTTCATCACCTTCTTCCCCAACGCCCCTGAAGCAGCCGAGGCGCAGATGAAGGTGGCCGACATCTATTACCAGCAGATGGAGAAGCCGGACCGCGACTACACCAACGCCCAGCGCGCCGAGCAGGAATATCGGAACATGATCAATCAGTTCCCTGACTCCACGCTCGTGCCCCGCGCCAAGCAGAAACTGCGCGATGTGCAGGAGGTGTTGGCTGAACGCGAAACCCAGATCGGCCTCTACTATGGCAGCCGCGACAACTACTCTGCCGCCATCGCCCGCTTGGAGACCGTCGTCGACACCTACCCGCTTTACTCCAAGAGCGATCAGGCCCTCCTCGGCATAGGCGACTCCTATGCGGGACAGGCCCACGCCATCCAGATGGCGCCCAACCTTCCCGGCGCAATCAAAGAGCGGGTCCGCGCCATCTACATGGACAAGGCTGCCCAGGCTTATGCCAGGGTCATCACCCGCTATCCCATGGCTCCCCACGTTGAAGACGCGCGCGACCGCCTGGTGGCCATGAACCGCCCCGTCCCCGAGCCTACCCAGGAAGCGGTAGCCGAGAACGATGCGGAAGAACGAAGCCGCCAGCCTCTGCACTTTACCGATAAGACCTTCGACATCATCAAGCACGGGCCCACGGTGGTTGAAGCCGTTCACGTCGGCGAACCCTCGCTCGACGACCCCAAGCGCACCCTGGCGCCCGACGTCACCAGGCAAAACGTCGCTCTTTTCACCTCGGCCTACAACAACGGCAAGCCCGTCGCGCCCGTCGGCGCAGTAGCGCCCACCGGCGTCAATGAGCCTCCGCGCAGCGATGCTCCGTCTTCCGCGCCTTTGCAGCTTACAGCGCCCGCGGGCGGCACCGGAGTCGGCGCTGAAGTCGTATCCGCACCCGCGGCCGATCCAAACGCCGTGATCCAGCCGGTTGGACCGGACAAAACCGTGATCCCCGCCGCCGAAAAGCCCGCCGATGCTCCCGGCCAGGTCAATGACGTCAAGCCCGGCTCCACGCCAGCCGCCGCAACCAACGACAAAAAGAAGCCAAAGGTCGATTCCGGCGACGAATCCTCCAGCAAGAAAAAGAAGAAGAAGGGCCTGTCAAAGCTGAACCCGTTCTAGCCCGACCCTCGTTTCAAAAAGCAAAGGGCCGCATCCCAACCGGGTGCGGCCCTCTTGCTTTCGCCGTCCGCGCTCTTCCCGACTCCCCCTCATCGCACTGTTGCATCAATGAGTATCACACTATGAAATCAGGTAATACCCGGGAGCTTTATCGCGATGAGCGGGTCTTCGGACAAAGTCGCCGGGGGGTCGTGTGCCCCACTCACACCCCCCGCAGATAGTTTGCCGATAATTACCTCCATTCGGCGCATAATGAATTCATGACATCCTTCAGCAGAGACCTTCAGGCCCTTGGAGGTTCGACACCGGAGACAAAGCGCCCGTAACCCCTTTGCTCTTACATATCTGCAAGCAACTTAAATAGAATCAACGGAATAGAGCGACGCCATAGCTCTATCCCGTTGAAAAACAAGCTACTTACTTACAGAGACGGGGGGGCACCCCCCCCGCCGAATTCAACCCAGGGCCTGGTCCGTCACCCCGAGAGCCGCAGTCCCTGTGTCAAGTCCGGTGTCACGAGCTGGATGCCCGGCGCCCCTGTCTCGCCTATTGAAGCATGGGACCGGCGGGCAGCCTCACGGCGTCTCAGGCTTCGCCGGCAACTCGTCAGCCACCGCGCCAGTCGCTTTGTGCTTGGAGTTCATTCAAGAATCACGCGGGTTGCCGACTCGTGCAGAGGTTCCTTAGCCTTGTCCTGAGTTCAGGAGCCTGTTTAGTTCAGCTATGACTTGAAATGCATCCGCGACATAAACGACGTCGGCTTTCCCGCGCGCCCAACCGCAATTCGGGTCGAGGCTGATGGCGCGCCGTTCGGAGATGAAGCGCCAGCCCACCACATGAGGCTCCTCGCCGTAGCAGCATGTAGAGAGCCCCTTGCGATGCCGTGGCGTCGAACCCGTCTGGCCGATTTGATTCAGGTGCGTGAGGAAAGGAAGCGCCTGCTGGTTCTCGCCTGCCCCGTGGTTCTCACCTGCCTGATCGACCAGCGATTTGCTGCTGCCCAGCGACGCGCCTGAAGCCCTGAGGAAATCGAGAATCAGCCGAGCGGCCTCGCTTCCGTGAAACTGGCCATCCGGTTGTTTCTTGGTCCATCCGGCGCCCGCGACGAAAAGCAGTTTTGCATCGGGGCGAATGGTTTCTCCGCTCAGTGCCGGGCTGCGAACGCCGGTCACTGTGGTGCGCTGTGCAGGCAGTTCCACCGCGATTTGCTCGACATCCACCAGACAGGGCTCGTCTTTCGGGGGCGCGGTCTCCCCGGACGGCCCTTCATAAGCCGCATGCGTCCCGGGGTCGACGAGCAGGAACCATGGGCGCGTATCGCGGCCGATGACTGCCTCCAGGCGCTGACGATAGAACCAGCGGCTGGCTTCAACACTATCCGTCCCGCCTATTGCGGTGATGTGCGTATCGACCGCTCCACCCACCCGGAACGCCACACCCGCGGCCACCCGCGCAAAGCGCGCGCAACCCGGCACGATTACGATGCTGGCTTGGGCGGCGCGGCAGAGTGCTTCGCAGGCCGCCGCATCGCTGGAATACCTGGCCTGTGTGAAGGCCTCGCCGGAGACGGCAAGCAGGCGCGCACCGGTCTGCGCCAATGCTCGGGCCGCGCCCGCTGCGCCTGGCGAATCGCTGCCTATTACGCCGATGCTTAGCGGGACAGCCAGCCGCATGGCCAGATCCATTCCCGCCGTCACCGCTTCAAGCGACGTCTTCGCGAGCGAAGCGCCGGAGTCATCCACATGCGTCAACACCAAGATCGATTCCAGGATCGATTCCATCGGCCTTACTCCTCCCGCAGCCACGCCAACAACTCGCCGGCAATTGCTTTTGGCGAACTATCTTTCACCAAGCGCGTGGTGCGTTGCGCTTTGGGCAAGCTCAACGAGAGATAGCGCAGTCCGTTGGCTGCAAGATTTGCGGGCCTGGCCTTCTGCAAGGCAGGAAGAATTCCGCGCATATTTGCCATTCCAACCTGGGGATTGTTGCGCGGCTCGGCAAGGTTGCCCGTGGCCCAGCCCAGCACCGCAGGCGTTCCCGCACAAACCGAGACCTGGTGCTTTCCGCCTTCNNCCTCGCGTCGCGGACTCCCATCCGCCAAACAGCAGCAGCCGCTCGCGCTCCAAACCGGGCAAAGTGACGATGGTCTCGGCCAGCGCCGCTGCCGTCGCGTGCGCATCGGCAAATCCGCCGATCGGCCCATCGATTGCCACGAGCTGAAAGCTGGCCTTCTGCGCCACGGTCATCATGACTTGCTGCAACTTTGCTTTGGGACCAAGCGAGACTAGCCAGACTTTGCTGCCTGGGTTTTTCGCGGCCAGATTCGCAGCCTCATAAAGAGCGCTCGCCGCCCACGGATCAAGAACCGCCGGCAAGGCCATCTCGTTTTTCAGCGCCGGTCCGCCAGGCCCGCTGGCCGGTTCCAGTGTTTGCAGCGGATCGGGAACGATCCCCGCACAGACAACAATATGCAGCAGTTCTTCCACAGTGTTTTCCTTTGTCCCTTTAGAAACAAGATCAGCGGCAGCTCAATTCTCAGCGGAATGCAGCCCTCCCGCACCCGCGCGGAATTCAATGTTGCCGTGCTCGCCATCGGGCGAATGCGCGCAGTTCCAAAGACACGCGCCGCAGTGCACACACTTTTCGCGCTCGAATGCAGGCACTCCCTCTGCACTCTGAGTAAGGGCCTGCCCCGAACACATCGCGATGCAGGTCTTCTCCTCGCAGGCAATGCAGAGGCCAGCGTCGCGAAATATCACGTGATCGGCGAACCCCGGCATGGCCTGAACCTTGCCGCCCATCAGCAGCGCATCCTGATGCGAGACGAGCAGGCGCCCATCGAAAGCAATCTCGGGCCATCCGCGCGCAGTCATCAACGCATCGTGCAGCGGACGCCCATCGGCCACGGACAATGCCGCGACATCTTCCAGCTTGAGGCTCGGGGTTGAAGACGCAATCTGCCGGTGAGCTGGAGGAATATGCGCAGCGATGGATAGCCTGCCTCTGCTCAGTCCTGCCAAAGCCATCCCGGCCAGCCCGCTCAAAAAGCCGCCATGAAATCCGTTGCGCGCGCTCGCCGCCTGCTGCGCCCCACGCTCCACCCAACTCGCCTGCCGCCGGGTTTCGTAGGTGACAGCGAGATTCTCTTTCGTGAACGGTTTGCCCGCACGCAGCAACTCCAGCACGGCCTCACCTAACTGCACGCCCGTGGTCCACGCTTCATCCACACCCGAGCCGGTGAGCATGTTGGTGCTCCCTGAGCCTTCGCCGATGCGTGCATAACCATCGCCCGACAGGAACGGTTCCCCGCGCTTGCCCGATTCCTCCAGCGACTTTGCTCCCCACGACCGCAGCGTGCCGTCTTTGAGATACGGCCACAGAGCCGGGTGCTGGATGTAGTGCTGCAAGTATCGATAGCTGGTGCGCTGCGGGTCCCCCATCCACGAAGGCACAAAGATGCCGACCGACACCAGCCGCTCAGGGTGTACATAGAGAAAGCCGAAGATCTCCGGCTCAGGAAATCCGAAGGTGTGCCACACCGTTCCTGGTTTGAGCGGTGAATCCTCCGGAACTTCAATGACGAATTTCATCCCCAGCGCCCACTCACGCCGCGCATGGCCCTCCGGCAGTCCGATCTGCTCGTCAATGGCACGGCTTACGGCGCCCACCGGTCCGTCGCCAACCACCGTCAACCGCGCGCGGACATCCATCCCCTGCATGAAACCGGCATCGGGTTCGCCGCCGCGAGTGACGCCCTGGTCAGCCTGGCGCAGTCCTTCAACCGCATGCCGTGAAAAGATCGGCGCGGCCACCGGCGTTCCCGGCCAAATCTGCACCAGGCCGCCTTCCATTAACTGCGAGCCCACCCACTCGTTGAATTGACCAATCGACAGCACCAGTCCCGGCTGCTTGTGTAGAAATGGCGGCGTCCACGGCAATTCAAATGCGGAATTGCGCACGCCGAGCAACGGGCCGGCGGCTCGCAACACCCTATCTCCCAGACGCAGGAGAGTGGAGCGCCGGCTAGCGCCGATCGGGTCCAACAGATAGAGCACGTGCTCCTCGTGAATCTCGGCGGCCATCGGAATCTCGGCTGGATTCAGATCCGGAAAGCTGGCGCGAATCCCCCTGGCTCGCGTCACCACACCGCTCACTCCCGCCGAAATGTTGTCGGAGCGCTCGTAGCAGTGCACCTGCAGGGGCATTCCAGGCACAGATTTGCTCTCGAAGCAGGGATCTCCGGGGTTCTCATTCCAGGCACTGGTGAGCGTGGTCAGAAATCCGCCCATCGCAGGACCGAATCCAGCGCAGGCGATGTCGACCTCCATCACCGGCCGCTCCATCTCCAACAAGGCCTCCTCTTGAGGCACCGGTTCCGTAATCATGTCGTCTGCGCTCATGCCGGATAGTCCAGAGCTTCCGGAATCATCACCTTGCTCACCGTTTCCGCGGCGCGGTCCTTTGCCAGCCGAGAGCCGCTCAGGCACATAGCCAGTTTGTTTTGCAGGCGAAGGAACTCGCTGGCGCCGCCGCAATCCGCGCACGGACCCGCCTTGATCGGATGACTGCCGTCCGCACCAAGAACATCGATGGCAAACGCCGAAATTCCGGGCATTGTTGCTTCGTATTCATCCAATTCGCTGGCCATGAAGCATCGCTTGCATCCGCTCTCGTCCCATGCCGGATGCTGGTTGTAGCCGAAAACCAGTTCGGCGCAAATCCGCGAGGTCTCGCCACTTGCCCGTGCGGCCTGCGTGTGGCACAACTCGATGAAGAACTCCGCGGTTCCTTCCATATCTTCGCCGGCCGCCGCACTGTCCGCTCCGCGCGCCGTGAGTTCCAGCGCATCCAGAATCTGGCAGCGCGATGCCAGCAGCCAGCACAGCGCATCGGCCATGGGGAAAGTCACGCCCTGCCGCTGCCCGTGATATAACTTGCCTCCTTTCGGATCCACCGCCTTTTTCAAATGCTTTAGCGACCACAGCCACAACGTCATTGCGGTGGCAAGCGTGCAGGCGCCGGTCTCGGGATGGTCTGAAGCGATGCGGCGCATCTCCCCGGTCCATGCGCGGAATTGAGCCAGGAAAAGCTCGTTCGTCATCGTCACGCTCAACTGCCGCCGCTGCACAGCCTCCGGACCTTCGTAGGTCGCCTCCAACTGCGAATCCATCCATTTGTTGGCCAGGAACCCCGGACAATCTTCGGTGATGCCGTAGCCNNTAGCCGCCCATCAGGCTTACCGCCTCGCGCATCATGTTGCTCCCGTGGCCGGTGTTCCACAGCTTGGTGGCAGGGCAAAGCACATTGGCTTCGGCGTCCTTCAATGCAAACCGGACCAGCGGATCGGCCTCCAACTCACCTCTTCGCGCCGAGCCGGCTTCGAGTCCCAGTAACTCGATTGCCCGCTCTTCGCTTTCGCGCATCGCCTTTAACTCTGCGCGCCCGCCCAGGACGCCGCGTGCCTCCAGAATTGCCGCCTTCTCTTTTTCCAGAGGATCGAGCTCATCGAACAGCCGCGCAGCCGTGAAACCAAGCGAAGCAGCCGCTTCACCGGTTGCCCAGATGTCCACCAGCCGGTGCAGCGCGTCCTCGCGTTGCTGGATGCCCTGCTCATACCGGATCGAACCCGGTTTGATTCCCTCCGCTCCGCGAAACCGGCCTCGCTGGTAGCGAATGATGGGTTCGACCGCGGAGAGCAGCTTGGCCGCGGTCATCAGTCCCACAGGTACCCGGGTGCGGCGGAAGACGGCTTCAATAATCTCGCCGTGATTGAAGTTGGGAACAATCACTCCGTCCTTCACTTCATATCCGCCCACGATGCGGCTGGCCGGAACCCTCAGGTTGAAAATAGGATCTCCGGTAGAGGAGAGCTGGTGAACCAGCTTCTTTGTTGGTGTTCCGCGGTCGAAGATTCCCTCATCCGAGTTTTCCAGGATGACAACACAACTTCCCTTGATGCGCGGATCGTCGGAGTTCACGGCGGCGGTGACAAAGTTGGCGGAGGCAATATTGGTGATGAATCGGCCGCGCTTATCCACCTGAAGCCACGGCTCTTCTCCATCGTTCCATTCCGCCACGCGTACCTTGCCGTTCAACATTCCGGTGTCCACGCCCACATAGGGAACCGGTTCAGTCAGCGCGAAAGCCCCACGCCACGGCTTGCGATCTTCCCCCGCCGCCGGCGGCGCGCTCAACGCCATGTAATGGTGCGCTTGTTCCCGGGTTCCACGCTCGTGAATGGGCGAGAGAGCCAGAAAGCCCGCCACGGCTGCCGTAGCCGCGCCGCTATCTACCCACGCCAATTCGAACGCCATCAGTGCCAGAGCGAGGTTTTTCGGCCCGGAAATGAAGCCGCCGTCTTCCGGCTCCATGAAGGCAGCTGTCAGCCCGGCGCGATCGAAATCCTCCAGCATCGCGGCCTTTTCAGGCGTCCACTCATGGGTGTTGCGTTGTCCCGCGGACACCAGCCTGGCTACCGTTCCTCGCGCCACGCCCCGTGTCGATTGCACCAGCATTTGCAGGTCGAACCGGTCGGCAAACCGCCATTGAATCTGGCGCACCGAGTCGCCTGGAAGAGTCAGCATGGCCCTCTGTCCCAATACCTGAGCCGTAGTCATAGGTTGATCCTCGAATCGCGGTCAAATTGTCTCTAAATGAGGCGACAAAGATATGTGATCTGCGACACCATGACAGATCACCGGCCTTCGGAAGTCAGGCCGAAGTTCTCAAATCAATCCATAATTGTTCCGCGTTTTGGTCAAGGCTGCTAATCCTGACATAACCCACCCTCTTGTAGTGCCTCTTGGCTGCTGTCTTCTCGACTCCCGCAAAGTGTCAGAGCGGTTCAATGCGGGACAACAGTTTGTCGCTTTCGAGCGACAATCGGCCATGATGCAATGAAGGGCGAAAAGGGAAGAAAAAACGCAAGACTCCCCCCAGCAAGGAGATGGGCCTTGCCCGAAGTGGCGTGTAAGTTACTGAAAGGATTGGAGGTGCGGGTCGGGATCGAACCGACGCATAAAGGTTTTGCGGTTTCGGGCTTGAAGCTAAGTTGTTCAATTTACTGGGCGATTTCGTTGACAAACAGCGCCTTTTGGCGATCAATTCGGTGGATTTTGTTTGCAGTTGGTAGTGCAGGTCTTGGTCACCTCAAAAAAGTGAGGATGGCGTCTAGAACGTGGAAGATCGAGAGGCTACAACCGTTGATCGTGACGATCTGGAACCGCCTGCCCTTGTTGTTTGGCCTGGATCGTCTCCACACGAACTGGACGAACGGCCCCTGGAACTGATCTTTGAGTTATGAGAGCGACAATCTTAATAATTTCAACAAATTAGAGAACACGGATGGCACTCCAAACCATTGAAAGAGCCGTAGGGAATCCTTATTGGACCTGTAAACGGCCCTGCGGCTTTGCCCCAAGGCATCCTACAATTGAGAGCGGTTGGCGACCTTCGTGATCCACAGCAGTTGATGAACGGCCCGGAACCGACTGGTCCCGAACTGACAATATCTCTTAGAATCAACAGCTTGTGAATCATATTCGTGGCGCTTCAATCGCATAAGCCCCTTTGAGTCTTGTGGATAGCTTTCAGTCATTTTCAATTGGGAACCACACCGGGGGAACCCTTTGGCACCGCACGGTTGTCCTTCTGATCCCGGACGATCCGATGAAGGTAGACAGGTGATCATGGGCGATTGACCAAGGGCCAATCGCGCAAAGCCGTTCCTCAGTTGATACTGAAGTCCTGGACCAATTGTGTCAACGGACTGCTGGTGTCGTTGACGAAGTTCTGGTCGCCGAGGTAGGCCGCCGGTATCGAATGCGTTCCCTCGGTCAGATTTGACGTTGTCAGTGTCGCGAC
Source organism: Acidobacteriaceae bacterium (assembly GCA_003166055.1). Next base: position 6,811 of record PMWR01000633.1, on the reverse strand, counting down.
TCCGTCGGCCAGCGTGCCCGTGCCCAGCGGTGTAGAGCCGTCTAGGAAGGTCACGTTCCCGGTCGGCGTATCGGCCCCGGAGGTGACAGTGGCCGTCAGAATGAGGCTGTTCTGGACCAAGGCCGGGTTGGCGTTACTGGCGATGGCGACAGCGGGCGTGGCCTGGTTCCCCGTCAGCTGGACCGTGGCCGTCGCCGTGGTGCGGCGGTCGTGTCGATCGGCGTCAGCGTCACCGACAGCGAATGCGTTCCAGCCGTTAATACCGTTCCCGAGGCCGGCATGTACACGAAGCTCCCCGCAGCCATCGTACGCAATGGGGAGATTCGCTCCCGGTAAGCACAATAGGTGCCTCGCTTTTATGACCGACTCAACGGTTGATCGTACTCCTGACGAGGCACCCCCGCGGATTTACATCAATCGATAGGATCACTCCATATCAAGGACATGTGTTTGTCCCGCTGCTGGCGGTAATCGGGTAAACCGCCGGCCCATGCCCGTTTTGGGCATTCCAGACTTGGATCGAAAGCTGATCGCCCGGCTTGATGCACCAGCCATGCGTTCCGTATGCGCCGGACAAGCCGGTGAGTACGATCTGTGTATTGGTCCACGAGGAGACGGCCAGGGTTACGGCGGCCCCACTGTGACCTGCATTCCAGGAGGTTCCGCTTAGGTCCGTCAACTCGATGTAGTTCGAGTCGCCGGTGTAGGCGGCCTGCGTGCCGAAGTCTGATCCGTTGATGGTAATGGTCTGCGTCTGCTGCGGAAGGATTGGGCTGACTGAGTTGATTGCCAGAGTGCATGTATTGGGTCCGCCGCTGGCGACCACCGGGTAAACCGCCGGGCCTTGCCCGGATTGGGCGTTCCAGATCTGGACCGAGAGCTGATCGCCCGGGCTGATGCACCAGCCGTTCGTTCCGTAGGCGCCGGAGAAGCCTGATGAGCACGATCTGCGTATTGGTCCACGAGGAGACGGCGAGGGTTACGGCGCTCGTGCCGTGACCCGCATTCCAGGGGGTTCCTGAGCTGTCGACCAGTTCGATGTAGTTCGAGTCGCCGGTGTAGGCGGCCTGGGTGCCGAAATCCGAACCGTTGATGGTGATGGTCTGCGTCTGCTGCGGAAGAATTGCGCTGACGGAGTTGATGGTCGGAGAACCCGGTGTTGAGTTTCCGCTAAGTTGAATGGACTGAACAGCGTAATTAGGACCTGGCGTATTCAGATTTTGGTCGGTAAGCGTCAGCGAGCCCGTGGCGCTACCGCTTGTTACAGGCTTAAAGCTGATGGCCAAACTGCAGGAGGCGCCAGCCGCAAGCGATCCGGGCGTCGAGGAGGTGGGGGTCACCAGCGGGCAGGCTCCTGACGCGCTGCTGTTCAGTGTGAAGCCGGTTGTGATACTCGGGTCTTTGCCGCTCGCAGGAATTGGGAACGTCAGCGCTGCGTTGCCGACGTTCTCGACGGTTACGGTTTGCGGACTGTCGCTGCTGATTGCGCCTGCCGGCGTGGTGGCGAAGCTCAGGCTGGGCGCGGTTGCCCGGGCAATCTCCTTCACGTTACCATCGACGCTTCCCTGAGCAACACCGACTTCATCGGCGACGTAGAGGTTGCCGCTGCCATCCACTGCCAGACCAACGGGATGAACGAGGCCGCTGCCCACCGTAATCACGCAACTGGCGGAGGTGCAGCCCACGGGCAACTCCAACACCACATTGTTAGAGTCATTGGGCAAGATTTCGGCAATGTAAATGTCGCCTGCGCCGTCCAGCGCCACGGATTGCGCGCCGCTGCGGCTCAACAGGGAGAGTGCACCGACGCAACTTGAGGATGTGCAGCCGGGGGTTATCTCATGCAACACATTGTCGCCCGCCGGGACCCAGACGTTTCCGCTGCTATCCACTGCCACCGCATATGGAGTTGGGATGTTGCCGCCCAGCGTGGTCACGCAACCCGAGGTTGTGCAGCCTGAAGGCATCTCTTTTATCGCATTGTTGCTCTGATCTGCGACGTAAACGTTGCCGCTGCCGTCCACCGCCACGCCAGTTGGCCGGCTGAAGCCGCCGCCCAGCGTAGTCACGCAACTGGAAGAGGCGCAGCCTGAAGGCATCTCCTTCACCGCACTGTTGCCCTGATCTGCGACGTAAACATTGCCGCTGCCGTCCACCGCCACGCCAGTTGGCCGGCTGAAGCCGCCGCCCAGTGTGGTCACGCAGCTGAGGGATGCACAGCCCGCGGGCCTCTCCGTCACCAAATTGTTGCCCGCATCGGCGACGTAGAGGTTGCCGCTGCCGTCTACCGCCGCACCATAGGGATTGTTGAAACCACTACCGCTGCCCAGCGAATTCGCGGTCAGCGGCGTGTTGAACACCAACTGCGGCCCTACGCCGGTGCCATTCAAGTAGACCGTCGCCTGCAAGACAGGCGTCGGGGTGGTGTTGTCATAAAGATTGACCGCGCCTATCCGCAATCCAGGCACAGTAGGATTGAAGCTGTAGTTCACCGTGCAGACCTCGTCCGCCGTGTAAGTAGATCCGACCGTGCAGGTTCCTCCCGAGACAAATTTGAAGTCAAGGTTCGGCGCCCCTTGTGTAACCACGGCGATCGAGCCCAGAGTGAAACCGTTCGGCAGCAGAATGGTTGCCGTCTGCCCTCCGATCACCGCGCCCACATCCGCTGCTGGAGCCGTGTACACGCTGGCCGGGGGCTCCACTGTCAGACTCACCGATATGGTCGCCGTTGTGTAGTCGACGANNTGACCGAAAGCGTTTGTGTCCCCGGATCCAGAACCACGCCTGCCGCCGGCGTATACGCGAAGCTGCCGGCGACCGTCGAAGACGCGTCCAGCTGCGTTGCGCTCAGCGCCGTCCCGTAAGCTATGGCTGCCGGAGCTGTCCATCCGATCGCGGGCACTGCCGCGCTCACCGTGAGCTGGACGGTAGTTGTCGCCGAGACGTAGTCAGTCGTGTCGGTTGGCTTAAAGGTTACTGAAAGAGTCTGCGTTCCAGCTCCGAGCACCGTGCCGGAGGCCGGAGTATACGTGAAGGTTCCGTTTACTCCGCCAGACGTCGCGTTCAACTGAGCCGAGCTCAGCGCTGTGCCGTAGGTGATGGCCGCCGGTGTGCTCCAGCTCATGGTAGGCGTGGCCTGGTTGACTGTCAGTTGCACCGACCCATTGGCCGTTGTGTAGTCCGTCGAGTCGGTTGGTGTAAAGGTTACTGAAAGAGTCTGCGATCCGGCCGTAAGAACCGCACCGGCAGCCGGTGAGTATCCGAACGTTCCGGCTACTCCGCCGGATGTGGCGTCCAACTGGGTTGCGCTGAGCGCAGTTCCGTACGTGATTGCCGCTGGCGTGCTCCAACTGATTGCGGGAGTCGCCTTGTTGACCGTCAGTTGCACAGTGCCCGTCGCCGAGGTGTAGTCCGTGGTGTTGGTCGGCGCAAAGGTCACACTGAGCGTCTGCGACCCAGCATCAAGAACCGTACCGGAAAGCGGTGAGTAAGTGAAGGTTCCGTTTACGCCGCCAGACGTTGCGTTCAACTGCGTCGAGGTCAGCGCTGTGCCGTAGGTGATGGCTGCCGGGGTCGCCCATGTAATTGTGGGCGTAGCTTTATTCACTGTCAGTTGCACGGTGCCGGATGCGCTGGTGTAGTCGGTGCTGTCCGTCGGCGCGAAATTGACCGACAGCGTCTGCTGCCCTGCTGTAAGGACTGCACCGGTAGTGGGCGAATAGGTGAACGTTCCGGCAACCCCGCCGGAAGTTGCGTTCAACTGGGTTGCGCTCAGAGCGGTGCCGTAAGTGATAGCCGCCGGAGTTGACCAACTGATGACCGGTGTGGCCTGGATGATAGCCAGAGTCCCGTTCACATAATTGAAGGTGTAGTTTGAAGCAGTCAGAGCCTCAGTCGCGAAAGTGATCGCGTAGTTTCCTACCGTTGTGGTCGGAGTCGCAACAGTGGTCTCAGTTGCCGAACCGCCCACCACGCTTTGTGCATCCCCATTTACAAATCCGGTGATCGTGTAAGCGAACGTCGGATTGGCAGTTCCATACGTGCGAGAGGCATTGGTGGCAGTCACCGTGAGCGTTGCGGGAGTGATCGTAAGCGTCCCGTTCACAAACTGGAAGTTGTAGTTTGTTGCGGCCAGCGAACCAAGGGAAGCGGTCGTCGGATAACTGCCGACTGCGGAATGCGATGTGGCGGAAGTACCCAATGTTGGGGCGCCCGTTGTTGCCGAACCCACAGTGTCGCCATTCACAAACCCGGTAACCGTGTAGCCGAGTGTGGGAAGAGCGGAACCATAGACGCTCGTCAGGCTGTTCGCCGTCACCATAAGAGGAGCGGCAGTAATGGTCAGGTTGGCGCCAATCACGTTTGCGGTGTAATTCCCTGCTGCCGATCCGCCAAGGGTGGCCGTGATTGGATATGTCCCCACATACGACAGGACTGTGGCCGTAGTGGTATAGACGCCGGTCACCGCGTCCCCGTTCAACACGCCTGCGAGAGTTCCCGTGAAGGTCGGGTTGGCTGCACCGTAGATTCGCGTAGCCGGATTGATGGTTACCGTCACTACCGCGGGCGTAACGGTCAACGTGCCCGGAGTGACCACGGCAGTATAGTTGCTCGCCGCGGCACCCGAAATGGACGCCGTGATTGGATATCCGCCCACATTCACAGGGGAGTACTGGGTTGCAGTGGTGCTGTAAGTGGTGGTGATGGAGTCGCCGTTTAGTACGCCCGTAACCGAGCCGGTAAACGTTGGATTCACCGAACCATACACCTTGGTAAAGCTGTTTACCCCGATGTTCAGTGTTGCCTGCCCAACCGTCAGGGTCCCGGGAACGACAGTCGCATTGTAGTTGCCCGAGGCTGTCCCGGTGAGAACCGCCGTTATGGGATAAGTACCTACCGACGAAGTGACGGTTGCTGTCGTCGCCGAGTAAGTCGCCGTCAGCACATCTCCGTTCAAAGCGCCGGTAATTGTGCCGGTGAAGGTTGGATTGGCCGCGCCGTACGTACGGCTGGTGCTGTTCACTGTGATCGTAGCGGCAGCCTTGGTTACAGTGAGCGTGCCGTTGACTATGTTCTGCGTGTAGTTGGCCAGCGCCGCGCCGGAGAGAGTTGGCGTAATCGGATAGGTCCCCACGGGCGACGTGACTGTGTCAGTGGAGGAATAGGTTGCCGTGACGGTATCCCCGTTCACAAGTCCGGTGATTGTGCCGGTGAAGGTAGGATCGGCCGCCCCATAGACACGCGTGGCGCTGTTCACCGTGACGGTAAGGATGGTCTTGGTCACCGTGAGTGTGCTGGGGTTGACCGTCACCGAATAATTGGGTAGCGCGGTTCCGGCGAGCGTGGCCGTGATCGGGTAGTTCCCAATAGGCGAAGTGGTGATGGCGGTTGTCGAGTAGGTTGGCGTCAGCGTATCGCCGTTCACCAGGCCGACAAGCGTGCCGGTGAATGTGGGATTGGCCAGGCCGTAGACCCGGCTGGCGCTGTTCACGTTCACCGTGAGCGGAGCCTTGGCAACCGAGAAGGACTGCTGTTGCGCCGGACCTGCATTGTAATTCGAGTTCCCGGATTGGTCGGCTTCAATCGTCACCGGGCCGGCTCCGGTGATGGTGACGATGCCTGCCGAGGTTACGGTCGCCGGACCAGAAATCCACTTGAAAGTGACACTAAGATTCGAGCTTGTAGAAGCCGAAGCGGAGATCGAGTACGGCGACACGCCATAGGTGACGCCCGAGAGCGGGTTGAAAGTAATTGTTTGATTAGCCTTGGTGACCGTGAGCGGGATGGAGTTAGCTGCGGAGTTATAGAGCGTGTTCCCAGCATAAGAGACAGCAACAGTATGTCCACCTGCTCCGAGCGTGGAACTGAGCGGCAGCGTGGCTGCGCCGCTGGTCAACGTAGCGTTCTGCGCAGTGCCGCCGTCAACCGTGTAGGAGACGGTGCCCGTGGGCGCAGGATAGCCTTGATACGCTGCCAGCGTAGCAAGCACGCTCGACGTTGAACCATAGCTAAAGGAAGCGGAGGGTTGATCGGCAAGAGTAATGGTTGTGTTCACCGGAGCGGCCGTCAAACTCTGCGGGCTTGACGTGCTCCCGCTGAAGTTTGTATCGCCGCCGTAACTGGCAACCACATTGTGCGCACCCGCGCCGGCCACGGCAATGCCGCTGACAGTGACCTGTTCGGTCGGTTGGCTCAGGAAGACGTCGATCACGCTAGCATTGGACATTGCCGCAAAATCTGGACGGCCATCTCCGTTGAAGTCTCCCACGGCCACGAAGTAGTAGCTGTAGCCGGCAGAATCGGGCGCGGAATAAGTCTGCGACGCTGGGAAGGTGCCGTCTCCGTGATTCAGGAAGACCTGCGCCGTGCCGGTGCTATAACTCGCCGTAACCAGGTCCGGGTAGCCGCTTTGGCCAAAGTCGGCCACAGCAATGCTATAAGGCCAGCCCGAGTTGGCGTAAACAGTCTGTTGTGCGAATGTGCCATCGCCATTTCCGAGAAGCACGCTGATTGTGGCGTCACCCCAGTTAGCTACAGCCAGGTCGAATTTGCCGTCGTGATTCAGATCTGCCGCGACCACCTGCACCGGATCGCTCCCTGTGCCATAGGGAACCGGAGAAGCAAATGTCCCGTCTCCATTACCAAGCAGAATCTGGACGTCGCTGGCCCCGAGTTCCGGGATCGCCAGATCCAGCTTGCCGTCGCCGTTGAAGTCCCCAACCGCAGGGACGCGGGGGTTCGAGAAAGTGCCAAGATAAACTGCCGGCTGGAAGGTTCCGTCCCCGTTGCCTAGTGTAGTCCACCACACAGA
>PMWR01000086.1 GCA_003166055.1 Acidobacteriaceae bacterium | reverse complement strand
GCCGGTCGATTTTGAAGAGGGGAAAGGGCAGGCGGAAATCGCAGAGAGCGCGGAAATCGAAGCGGTGCTCGGCCGTTACTGTTCCGTTATTGACGTTTTGCCGACGATACGACCAGAACCTCTCAGAGGTGCCCGCAATCCAGGACAAAGCCCTATAATCCAAGCACCTTCATGTCTGACCCAAGTGCACTTGAGAACCACTACACGAACCTTAGCGATCGGGAGCTTTTGAAGCTCAGGGCTGAGGGCGGGTTTACTGCAGAGGCCGGGCATTTGCTTGACAAGGAACTCGCGCGTCGCAAGCTCACGTTCGATGACGCAAAGCGACAATTCGCTCCCGAGTGGCTTGATGAAGCGGGCCCAGGCACAGTTGGTGTCCTAGTCCTTGAGAATGGCGAGCGTGTAACTGTGGAAGTTACCGAGCTGGACGCGGAAAGAGATCGACTCTCTGTGAAAGTGATCTCTCCTGACAACCCTACTCGGGGCGGTCGCCGGAGACACCGCGCAATTCCGCTCCATCGGATCACGTCATTCAAGCCTGAACCGAATCTGATGGAGAAGTGGCCATATTCTGATCCATGCCGTGATATATCGATCTCGCATCCACGCACTGACTTGCTGACGATCATCTTCCTGTTTATGACCCTCGGCAGCTCGACTCTTTTCTTACTCTTGGTAAAGAGGCCCTTCGGACTGCAAGAGGCGTCCATAATCACGTATACGCTTTTCGAGGTGTTCTTTACGTTTGCAAGAACAGGTGGCGGAATTTCGGGACCCAATGTCCCGCCTTTCAAGTTCACCTGTCCTGCTGTTGAGCCGCAGATTCCGCGGCTCCTCTGGCGCCATCTTGGCTTCCTCATTGCGCTTTTAGTGCTCCAAACCGCGATGTTGGCCGCCCGTCCTCACTTGCCATACTGGTGGAACATAGAGGACAGGAAAGGAGGGACGCCATTTGATATGGCGTTCCTTTTGCTCTGCTTCGGTCTCGCATGGACTCAAGTCCGCACCAATCGAGCTCTCCTTAATCGTGCGCACAAGGAGTTTTCGCCGCAAGATGCAGGTTGACCAGTAACCGGAACTTGCCATTGAGTAAACCTGCCGTCGCCCCTGCGATCTGGGGAGCGGAAAGCTGAGAGCTGATGGCTGAGAGCTAGAAGCCGCCCTCACTCCCAGCGGAAAATCCTCGCCGACAGCGCAGTGAATAGCAGGAAGAACAGCACCAGCGCCGCGACGTCCAAAAGGTGCGCCGACCACGGATCGCCCATCCAGATACCCTGCAACAAGTTCACGGCATAAGTCATCGGCAAGGCGTGCGCCAGCCCTCGAAGAACAGGCGGCATGGCTGCAATCGGCACGAACAGTCCCGAGAACGCCATCATGGGATACAAAACGATAGCGCCGATGGGCTGCGCAAATCGCGCCGTGGGAACAATGCTGGCGATCACGAACCCGATCGACAGAATGCTCCATGTGCTGATCAGCAGCGCAACAGTGAACGAAAACAAAGGTGGATGCACACCCGGCGGAATATAACGCTTGCCCGCCAGGAACATCAGGAACAGCGATACCGCAGNNCGGTAAATGGAAATGATGGTCACCAGCGAGAGCACGGCGCTGATCACAATCAGGATCGCCACCAGCACGGGCAGGCCGACGCGCGCAAAATTCGAGATCGCCGGTGTCGGCGCGTTGGTCTTCATCGTCCGGCCAATCACCAAAAACACCAGCACCGGCACAACAATCGTGCCGATCGCTCCCAGCGGCTCGCGCAGGAAAATCTTGATCTCGATCCAGGTCAGTTTCCAAAGTCCACGCAGCATAGTGGTTCGATCCTAATCGCGAAGAGAGCGTCCGGTGAGCTTGAGAAACACATCCTCAAGGTTGGGGAGAATGGTGCGAAAATCGGTCACCCGCACCCGGTTTTCCGACAGGCACTGAATCGTTTCGGTCACCAGTTCGCCGCGTCCGCGAATGGTGAATCGATTGCCTGCCTGCGCCACCTCCTCCACACCCGGAATCATCTGGAAGTAGTCTGCGGCGCTAAGGTCGTTGGTATCCAGAATGACGGTTCGTTCCGGGCAGTGACGCTCGACCAGGTTCTCCGGCGTGTCGATGTCGATGATGCGTCCGTGCTCGATAATGGCCACCCGGTCGCACAGCCGCTCCGCCTCCTCCATCAGGTGTGTGGTCAAAAAGACAGTTTTGCCGCGTTCGCGAATGCCGCGCACCAGTTCCCAGATCGCCCGCCGCGCTTGCGGATCGAGACCCGTGGTCAGCTCGTCAAGAAACACCACCTCAGGATCGTTAATGAGCGCCAGCGCAATAAACAGGCGCTGCTTCTGGCCCCCGGAGAGATTCATGAACCAGGCATTGCGCTTATCCGTGAGGCCCAGTTGCTCCAGCAGTCGTTCCGCATCCACAGTCTTTTTCTGATAAAGCGATGCCCACAGGTCCACCGCTTCCCACACCTTGATCCGCTTCTGCAACTGCGCCTGCTGNNCACTCCATGGTGGTGGTCTTTCCAGCTCCGTTGGGGCCGATCAAGCCGAAGATTTCGCCCTCGTCCACTTCAAACGAAGCCTCGGCGACGGCTACCGTCTTGCCGTAGGTCTTGCGGACTCCTGATACCTGGATGACTGCGCGCATGTTGGATTTGTGAGGGAAAACAGAATTACGGAAGCTGATGCGAAGTGTACATCAAGCGGTCTGGCCCGGTTCGGAGGTCGAGGTGGGATGAGGCCAACTCGCATTCAGTCGCTTGGGTAAACTATCTGATGAGATACATTGCACCCCCAAGTGATTTGAATCACATGCAACGTATGCCCATCGCTTAGATTCTAAGTGTGTAGGGTGCAAACAGGATTTCGGGCGGATTCGCGGTGTTCTTGCCCCGGAAGCTTAGGAGTCCGATGTTTGCGGGGGATGGTGTCAGGTATGCGGACGGCGATCGTAGGCGGGGGCATTGCGGGATTGGCAGCTGCGTATGAGCTGGAGCTGGCGCGCGCGTCCGGCGCGGCGGTCGAGTACACGCTCTTTGAAGCAGGAGACAGACTGGGCGGGTCGCTGGCCTCGGA
>PMWR01000476.1 GCA_003166055.1 Acidobacteriaceae bacterium | reverse complement strand
CCTTTCCTTCTCCAGTGGAAGTTCTTGATTCGGGTATGTTGCGTCCCAAGAAAACCTTGTTGGCAGTCTTCGGATTGACGCGTCCCACAGAGCGTTTGCGCAGGCTCACCGATCTTGTTCCCTGCGAGAATTGTTCTTTTGGCCCCTGTCAATACAGGCGCGCGCCGTACCGGCGGGCTCCGCAATCGTGGGGTGAACAAGTTCCAATTCGCGTTTCAGTGCTGGACCACGACGCCGAATACAGCGTGAACCGGAGAGCTTTGAAACGATGGGCGGATGAGCGTCTTTCGCTGCACGTCAACAAGGACGGATCTCTTGACGCTCTCTTCCGCTATGACGGAACTACATGCACCAACATGGGCCGGCCGCTGACCTTTCACTACAATGTGAAGCTCGGCCCGCGCTCGGAAGGATATCCAATCCGCGAGCAGCGATGCGCGCCGGCCCCGGGAGATGAAGGCCACACCCTCATGTGCCAATATCTCGATAATCCTTCAAAACTGATGACCTCCATCGACCGAGAAAAACCTCTTGTCGGAGAACGATTGAATGCTGTCTTATCTTGGCAGCGCAACACCAGCGCCGCGGGTTGCTATTGCGATGCCTCCAGCCGTAATCACAAATGGGGCCTGGTTCTGGAAACGATTCACTACGCGCTGGTACAAAAGGAACNNTTGCTTGGCGATGGGGCCATGGGCACGCAGCTTATGATTGCCGGATTGGAACAAGGCAATTGCGGCGAGGCGTGGAATCTCACCCATCCAGAGAGAGTGCTCGGCATTCAACGGCGCTACGTGGAGGCCGGGTCAGACTGCCTGATCACCAACACCTTTGGCGGCTCGCGCATCATGCTCACTCGCCATTCCGAGGCGGACCACGTGGTTGAAGTGAACAAGGCGGGAGTGGAGATTGCNNCGCAAACATCGCTTGAGGAACTCCTGATCGGCATAGAGGCGGCACAGGCGGCTGGCTCGAAGTGCACCATCGGGTCGATGGCTTACGATGTCACTCTCGACGGCACTACCTTTCGCACCATGATGGGCATTGAGCCCGAGCGCGCTGCGGAATTCATGGAGGAGCATGGCGCGCACATTGTGGCTCTCAACTGCGGAACCGGTATGGAGATGGAGCGCGCGCGCGATGCTGTGGAGCGTTATAAGCGCGTAACCAGCCTTCCGGTTATGGTTCAGCCGAATGCCGGAAAGCCCCAGCTCATCAATATGAGAGTTGTTTACGATGAAACACCGGAGCAAATGGTGAAAGGCCTGATACCGGTTCTAAAGGCGGGTGCAAACATTGTCGGCTCCTGCTGCGGTAGCACGCCGAAACACATCCGGGCGTTTAGAAAAGTGATGGATGAATATTTGGAATCAGAAGGAATCGCAGTCAATGGAGGTCAACGTGAAGGTCAAAATCTGTGAGGTAAATCCGGCCGCTGAAAGCAAACTCCCGGAGCACACCGGAGATAAGTCCGGCATTGGAGTTCACTACATCGATGCTTTCATCAAGCCGATGAATGTGAAGCTCGAAGACGGTACTCCGGTAAAGTGCAAGCGTCGCGGATTGAAGATCGCCCTCTCCGTGGGCGCCAAAAAAGGAGAAGGCCTGATGCGCCGCCTCGAGGTCAGCCCTGACCCGGTGGTCATGCTGGGCGCAGCGCTCCAGGAAGCCGCCAAGGTTGCCGACATCGGACTCACTGTGGAAGACGGAGCGATTTTCTTTGTGCTGTGACCTGCGCCTTTATATTGAAGATCGCTCAACGTGCCTTATGTTTTCTTGGGTTTGTTGAAGTTCACTTAAGGCAGAGGTCAAGCGGGTCGCAGAGTAGGTCTGAAAGGCCCATTTCCGTCACAGCGAAGCGGACTAGTGAGAAGCAATTCCAGAAAGAGCGGAGCTCGCCCCGGATTCCTTATGAAAGCCTTTCTTTTTGAAGTGTGCGCTGAGAGCGTTGAGACGGCCCAGGCAGCGGAGTTGGGGGGCGCCGACCGAATCGAATTATGCTCGAAACTGCCGATTGGCGGGGTAACGCCAGAGATTGAGCTGACTCGAGCGGCGATCCGCGCGCTTTCGATTCCGGTACACGTGTTGATTCGTCCACGCGGTGGGGACTTTGCTTTTAGCACGGATGAATTTGACCTGATGCGGCGACAAATTGAGCAGGCAAAAGAGGCTGGCGCAGCGGGGGTCGTTGTGGGCGTATTGCGGCCGGATGGGAGCGTGGATGTGGAGCGAACCCGAGAGTTGGTGAAGCTGGGACGCCCCATGAGCGTGACCTTCCACAGGAGCTTTGACGAGACGTCCAATCTCATCGAGGCACTGGAGGCGGTGATTGAAACGGGCGCCGATTGCCTGCTTACTTCGGGCGGCGCACCGGATGTGCTGACAGGTGCGGAGTCGATTGCGCAACTGCGCAGGCAGGCAGGCGAACGCCTGGCCATTATGGCTGGTGGTGGACTGCGATTGCACAACCTGCTCGAAGTTGTGCGACGGACGGGAGTCAAGTATCTGCACGGATCGATGAACCGCTGGCGCGAGGGGAATGGAATGATCGAGTCAACAGAAGGAAACGGAAGCACCGAGGACGGCGGTCACGTCGCTGTGAGCGGGCCGGCTATGCTGGAGGCCGATGTGCGCGAGTCCGTGCGCCTGCTTCGCGACGAATTCACTGCGAAGGATTTTGCGGCGAGGACCGCGCTACGGTAGTGGAACACGAGCTTGACCTGCTCGCATTCTTCAAACCAAGCGGTTGGAGATGCGCTCTGCGATACCATGGCAGACAGCCCAAGGAGTGCCCACACTGAAAATCGAGTCTTCGGCAACCTTGCTTGAAGAGCGGCGGGAAAGATACGTGTCGATATTCGCAATATCACTTGTATTATCAATAGTTTGTATTGGTCGGGGCGGAGAGATTCGANNACCAGGCTGCGCCACGCCCCGACTGTTCAGATTGATTGTATCGCGAATCGGTTTTCTGTTGGGGGGCAGGCCCTCTAACGGCTGGAAATCCACGAGAGCAGCCACAGGATCAGCACCACCGGCGCGGCGAAGACAAGGGCGAGAGCCCCTGCTAGAAACCAGAGGAACGCCCAGTCGCGCCAGGTGTGACGACGAGGTTCGTCGAGGTGACGGACGAGCAGGCGGTAGTTGCGCCGGTTGGCCTTCCAGGCGATGTCAAAGATGTCGCCGAAGAGAGGAATGGAGCCGACGAGGACACCGATGGCGAGATTGGCGGCCATGCGTGCCAGCGTGATATAAGGCACGCCGCGAATCCAGGCGGCCAGCGGAATGATCAGGGAGAGCAGGCCGGCGAGGACGTCACCAAGGCCGGGAACGAGGCCGACGATTCCGTCGATGCCGAAACGGACGTTGGTGCCGGGGATGCGAAATGCTTCGTCGAGCAGAATCTCGACGCCGTGCAGGGTGCGGTCGCGAAAGAGCCACGCGCCGCGATTCCATCGATCCGGAGGGAGTAGGATGGGCGGCGCTGGATCGGGATCGGGTTGGGACGTCGGCATTTGGTCCTTAGTGTGGGCCGGGCTTTCGAAGTTGATTCGATGCTACAATCGTAAGGGTATATGGCGGCTATAGTTCAGCGGCAGAACGCCTGACTGTGGCTCAGGATGTCGAGGGTTCGATCCCCTCTAGCCGCCCCAATTTGCACGGACCCACGAGCCGAACCTTCTCCGACGCAAGAGACTCCGTGATCCAGGAAACCAAAGAAAAAGCAGGGTTTGAGGGCCGGCTCACCGAGCTGCGGGAGTGGTATACCCCGTTTGAGCCCCGTCGCGGACTGAGCAACGGCCACCTGCAAACCATTATTGGAAATTATCTACCCCGTCCGGCGTTTCTGTTGAATTCGATCGCGGAGACGGTGGAGGTAGATCCAGCCGATGGGAGCCGCGTGCTGTGCCATTGCCACTGGCAGACTGACCCGGGTGACGCCGATCGGCCACTTGCTTCACGGCTCACAGTGGTGCTGGTTCACGGACTGGAAGGGTCGTCGGACTCCCAATATATTCAGGGCATCGCCGCGCGCGCATGGAACGCGGGCTGCAACGTGATCCGCATGAATATGCGCAACTGCGCCGATACCGATGAACTGAGCCCGACCCTCTATCACTCCGGGCTCTCCGGCGACGTTGGCGCGGTGGTGCGGCACTATGCGCAGCGCTTTGACCTCAAGAGAGTAGCGCTTGCGGGCTATTCGATGGGCGGCAACCTGGTGCTCAAACTGGCCGGTGAGTGGGGCCATCGCGCTCCGCTGTGCGCCGTGGCCGCAGTCTGTCCGGCGATCGATCTGGCAGCCGGCGCCGACGCTCTGCACGAGCCGCTCAATCGCGGCTATGAGCGGCATTTCCTGCGCGGACTGATGCGCCGGTACGCGCGCAAGGCAAAGTTTTTTCCTGGCGATTATCTGCCGGCAGACAGCTTCAGGCCGATCCGGTCGATTCGGCAATTCGATCACAAGATTGTGGCGCGCTACTGTGGTTTTCGCGATGCCGACGACTACTACTACCGGGCCGCCGCAGCGCGGGTTGTGGACCGGATCGAGGTCCCCACGCTGATCCTGCATGCACTGGACGATCCCTTCATCCGTCTGTTTCCCGAAACCCGCGCAAAGATTATCGCGAACCCGCATATCGCCTTTTTGGAAACTCGACACGGAGGCCATTGCGCCTATCTTTCGCGCGATTCGGGCAACGACATTCACTGGGCGGAGGCGACGCTGATGCGCTTCCTGCTGGCTGAGCATGGGAAGCGGAATGGAAGCTGACTGGGAGTTTGAGGTGGGCGGCGAGGCTCCGGTAATCGACACGGCGTGGTCAGGATTTGTCGATTTGCGCCGGCGGCCGGAGTGCGCGCGCGAGTTACCTGAGGTTGCGGAGTTTTCCGCGCTGGGAACGGCTCTGACCGGGCTGAATGCCGCTGGATCGCCCGTATGGACTTCAAAATGCGATGTCTGGCTGGTTCTTGACCGGGCCGAATTCGATGCGGACGAACTGGATGCGCCGCCGGGTTGCGCGACGCACGCAATGGGCTGCTACATCGACCTGGTGAGCAGGTGCGATGGCCAATGGCATTCGCCGTCAATGATTGACGACGCGTGCAGGCTGTTCTGCGCACGACTTCATTCCGTTCCGCTGCGCTGCTGCCGCGCCGATCTCGTGGTCCGCCGCGCGATCACTGCGCCTGAGCGTATGGACTTCGGGATCACCGCCTATCTGACCGGATGCGCAGGGTCAGCAAACGAGGCGGCGACTGCACTCGAGGCCGCGCTGGATGCCTTTGCAGGTGCAATTCTCGACACTCCAGCGTCCGCTTGAGGCGCTTCGAAGCTACAATGAAAAGGC
>PMWR01000561.1 GCA_003166055.1 Acidobacteriaceae bacterium | reverse complement strand
TCTCAGCATCGTTGTCCGATGAGTTTTCATATGCGGCCGTTCCCCACTGCTCAAGGGCAAGACAACTCCCTGCGCGCACTGCCAGGGTCATGCACAGTTTACATTCCCGCGAAGAGACAAGCCACCTGCGAAAGTCGGACTGGGGCCCGTGCCCTTGCCGGGGTGAAAGATCTTGCTCGTAGCCGCAACAAGAGGCCGCTTCGCGGACCGGAGATGCGCAGCACCCCATGAACGGAAAAAATCTTTGCCGATCCGACTTTTGGCGGATACATGACTTCATCAGGCCCGAATTGGCCAAACAAGCAAGCCATGAAGCGTATCGTTCGACTCACCTCGAAGATTTCCCCTCTGAGGGCTGTGGAAAACACAGGCGGCAGTTTCAATCGGATGAGCACGGCGAACGCGGCCAAAACCGCGCGATTGGAAAGATGACCCGCGTCCCAGATGGCGCGGGCCTTTTTTTGCGCCGATTTCTGTTGACATCGTCGTAAATGTGGCGCTAGCATTCCGCTGTTCCATTTTCATCGAGTTTGGAAGCACCACAACGAAAATGTGTATCAAGCGAATGAAAACGATTTCAAAGGAATGAAAACGGTTTCAGAAAAGCCTTTCGGCACAATTCCACGGAGATATTGAACCCAATGAATGCGTCCATGGGTACTTGCTTCAGGAGGAAGTCATGCAATTGATCAACGCAAAGGGTTTACGAAGTCTGCTGCTCGTAGCCGTTCTCGGCTTCGTCAGCTCGGCTGCCTTGCTCTTCGGGCAAGGCACAAGCGGAAGCCTGACAGGTCAGGTTACCGATCCTTCGGGTGCGGCCATTCCAGGCGCGGCTGTCGCCCTCACCGATGTCGATACCAACTACACGCAAAATGCGGTAACCGATGGACAGGGAGTTTATCTGTTCAAGCTGCTGGAGCCGGGCCATTATGCGCTTACGGTTGTGGCCAATTCCTTCGCTGAATACGTGCAGAAGGGCATTGTCATCAACGCCAACCTTTATGCTACGCAGAATGTCCAATTGAAGGTGGCGACAGCCAAGGGCGAGACGATCAACGTAACCGCCAATGCCGAACTGATCGACACCACCTCGGCCGAGCTGGGCATGACGATCAACGAGGCAGCGGTGAGCGAATTGCCGTTGAACGGCCGCGATCCATCCTCTCTGGCGCTGCTGGCGCCGGGCATGCTCGAAGGCAACAGGGCCGGCGTTGCCTGGCAGCAGAACGGCTTCTCCTTTCCCGGCGAGTCCGTGGCTTCCTCCAATGGCGGCCGCATCGGCAGCACTTTCTACATGCTGGACGGCGTCTCCAATATGGATACCTACCTGGGCTCCAACTCGCCCACGCCCAACTCCGACGCCACGCAGGAGTTCCGCCTGATCACCAACAACTTCAGCGCCGTCTATGGCTTCTCGACCGGCGGCGTGGTTTCGATGGCCACCAGGAGCGGCACCAACCAATGGCACGGCGGCCTATGGGATTTCATGCGCAACGGGGATTTCGACGCATCGAACTGGAGCAACCACCAGCAGGACGTCTATCGGCAAAACCAGTTCGGCGGCTATGTCGGCGGACCGGCCCTCAAGAACAAGCTGTTCTTCTTCTTCAACTACCAGGGAACCGTCCAGGTTGGCGGCCCAGGAACAACGAGCAATTCCACCACCACGCCCACCCAGCAGATGATGACTGGCGACTTCAGCGGGCTCATCACTTACGCTCAGGCCAACAGTTCCAACTGCGGCTCGGGCTTTAACGTACCTGCATCGGAACAGACAACCAACTGCGGCTGGCTGAACGGACCATTCCATACCGTCAATGGGGTGCCTAACCAGGTGATCGGCGGCACGGCCGGTCTTGATTCGGTGGCCCTGCAGTTTACCAACGACGGGCTCCCCGGTCACACAGCCGCGGCTTCAGGGACTGCGCCTCCTACCTCGGCGGCCCAGAATCTGGCCGGCGGGATGCTGTACGCATCGGCCTCCCTGGCAAATTCCAAGAAAAACGAGTACACGGCCAAGGTTGACTACGATCTGACCAAGAGCCAGCGCCTCACCCTGCGCTCCTTTATCGACAAATTCGTGCAGCCTGCCGGCGACACGCCTGGCAATGTCCTCTCCGTGATCAACTTGGTCAACTGGAGCCAGACCTTCGGCGAGCAGATGTGGTATTTCAACGAGATCGCCCAGCACAACTGGACGGTGAACCCCACCACGGTCAACACCTTCACAGGTTTCTGGACCCAGCAGAGCTCGCATAACGGCACTGCGGTCCTTGACAAAAACGGCAAACAGATATGCTGGTCGCGCTACATCAACATCACTGAGCCGGTCTGCTACATGGAAGGCGCCTATTTCGGCGGCTCCAACGGCGGCTGGACCGAGCCCTCGAATGAAGTCCGTGGCACCATCGGCTTCTCCGACACCCTGATCAAGACCATCCATCGTCACACCATATCGACAGGCATCGATTTGGTGCACCAGCGCTCGGTCGAAAACGCATTAAACTATCCGGCCGACGCCATCATCGACTTCAACGGCACGTACAGCGGCAATGGCGTGGCAGACTGGCTCATGGGTTACATGGGCAACTACGAGCAGGGAGCTGGCGAACTGGCCGACATCCAGGGATGGCTGATCGACCCGTACGTCAACGACGAGTTCCGCCTGAGACCCGGCCTCACCCTTACTCTCGGATTGCGCTGGGATCCGGACTCGCCGCCGGCTTCTATCGGAGGCCGTGGAACGGCTTTCGTGGCTGGCCAGCAGAGCTTCATATTCCCCGCCGCGCCAACGGGACTCATTTACCCCGGTGACACCAATATGAATGCAGGCCTTCGCCCCGCGGACAAGAAATTCTTTGAGCCCCGCATCGGCGTTGCCTATCAGCCCAAGAACATGCCCCGCACCTCCTTCCACGCCGCGTTCGGCCTGTTCAGCGCTCCGGTGCCTTACTCCGACTACAACCACGTCGTAGATATGGCGCCCTTTGCTCCGGCATTTTCACCGAGCGCGCCGTCGAATTCGCCGATTTGCTCCACTGGCGGCGTAGTCACTAACTGCACGCCGAACACCAGCCAGGCGATGGCCGGATTCATGAACTTCCACAATCCATGGGCGACCCCGTCGTTCGATACACCAAACGGCAACCCATTCGGCACCGGCCCCGGCCAGATCCCATGGGCCAACCCCACCTACAAGCCCCCCGAGAACTCTGCGATACCCGGCCCGGTCTATGTGCAGGATTCCTTCGGCCGGAGCTTCAAGGCGGCCATGACCGAGGCCTGGAACGCCTCCGTGGAGCATCAGATCAACGGGGTGACGGCGATTCGCGTGGCCTATGTAGGCAGCGAGTCTTATCACCAGGACTACGTGATAGATAGGAACTTCGCCGGCTACAGCTACTGCACCTACTACAACAACCCAACCTGCCCGCTGCCAACGCAAACAAACCTCACCAATGGCAGCCTCGTACTAGCTTCCTACCCGCACCCCGCCTTCACCCAAATCCTGGAATACGACAGTGGGGCCACGGCTAGCTATCACTCGCTACAGGTTACCGCTCAGCGGCACTTGTCCCATGGCCTCCAGGCGCAGTCCAGCTTTACCTGGGAGAAGACACTCGACGTGTCGAGTTTCGCCGACATTGCAGGCGAAACAAGCGGCATGAACAATCCCGCCAACCTGCGCTGGAGCCGCGGCCCCGGCAATGCAAATATCCCCTTCACCTGGACCAGCAACTTTGTTTACCGCAGTCCGGAGTTGAGGTCGCAGAACCTTATTGTGCGCGAAGCGCTGGGAGGCTGGGAAATCAGTCCCATCATCACCTGGCAGTCGGGCACGCCGTTCAGCCTCGGACCCGGCAACAGCAATGCTGCCTATGGCGAGCTTAACAAGGGCGACGGCTGCTTCAATGGCTGCAGTTCCGACCGCCCTGACCGTGTCCCGGGAGTGCCGCTCAAGGTTCGCCAAGGCGGGCGGTCCAACTGGACAAAGCAATACTTCAACACGGCTGCGTTTACGACCCGTCACGACGGGACCTTCGGCAACAGCGGCCGCAACCTCATGCAGGGCCCTCCGAGCTTCAACATCGACTCGTCGCTGATGAAGAACTGGACGATCCTGGAGCATTACCAGCTTCAGTTCCGCTTCGAGTTCTACAACGCCACTAACCACCCGGTCATGAGCAATCCGGATGCCAGTCCGCCTTCTGGCTCGGCCGGCGGGGACGGATGCGCTGGCGAAATCAACTGCGGCAACGGCGGCTTTGGCGGCACTTCCAACACCACGCGTATAGGTCAGGCCGCTCTGAAACTCACTTTCTAACCAACCCACAGGCCCGGGCGGCGCATCCAGCTGCCCGGGCCTGTTTCATTTCTTCGATATCGACGGTGTTCCCGCATGGCCTTCCCCCAGGTGCACGGTCGTAACATTGTTTTGTGGGTCACTGGTCGAGCGTGAACCCGGAGGTTCAACGGATGCTCCAGTGGCTGTCATGGTCGTCATTTTTGCATAAGCGCTCACTCGCGGCCGTGGGCACAATCCTGACTATCCTCATTGCCTGCTCCTGCTTTCTACCGATGCGCCACGGTGTCATCGGGGCGGCACAGACTCGTTTATCGAGCGAATCCAGTGCAGATCTGTGGCCCATTTCCATCGACTATCCGGAAAATGGCTCCATTTTCCCGCCCGGAATCACGCCGCCCACATTTATCTGGCGCGATGCGGCAGCAAGCTCATGGCAAATCGAAATCGTCTTTGCCGACAAATCTGCTCCAATGCATTTTCAACCCAAAGCCGAACGGATGCACCTCGGCGCCATCGATCCGGAGTGCATCAGCAACACAAACGAACTGCCCAAGCTCACTCCGCAGCAAGCGTCTTCATGGACGTGGACTCCGGACGCGTCCACCTGGCAGGACATTCAAGCGCACTCCAAGGAGTCGCCCGCCACATTCACGATTACCGGTTCCAGCCAGGCGCGCGGCGAGGTTTCTCGGGCAAGCATTTCACTTACCACCTCTGCCGATCCGGTGAACGGACCAATCTTTTACCGCGATGTTCCGCTCATGCCGAGCGCCGGCGCAAACGGTACTGTCCAGCCATTGTCTCCCGCGTCCATTCATCTGATTCGCTGGCGGCTGAGGGATATTCGCCAGCCGGAGAGCCGCACGGTGCTGACAAATATGCCCACCTGCGCCAATTGCCATTCATTTTCCCGCGACGGCAAGACGATGGGCATCGACGTCGATGGCCCGGCCAACGACAAAGGCCTTTACGCCGTCGTCCCGGTCGCGCAGCACATGTCCATTCAGAACAAGGATATTGTGCAGTGGAATACCGACGGCCAGGCAGGCAAGGTTCGCGTGGGCTTCATGTCGCAGGTGTCGCCGGACGGGCGTTTTGTCCTGAGCACCTTTGCCGGCTCTGCGCTGGATATCTCAAACACTTATTACGTCACAAACTTCAAGGACTATCGCTTTTTGCAGGTGTTCTATCCCACACGGGGAATTCTGGAGTGGTATGACCGTGCCGCCGGCAAACGCCAGCCTCTGCCGGGCGCCGACGATCCACGTTTTGTGCAAACAGATGGCGTTTGGAGTCCGGATGGCAAATACATTGTGTTTGCGCGGGCCGAAGCAGTTGACCCTTATCCGCCGGGGCAACCGAAAGCAATGCACGCCAACGATCCCAATGAAACGCAGATTCAGTACGATCTTTACCGCGTTCCCTTCAACGATGGCAACGGCGGCACGCCTGAGCCAATCGAGGGCGCGTCACATAACGGCATGAGCAATAACTTCCCCAAGGTCTCTCCGGATGGGCGATGGATCGTCTTCGTGCAGTGCCGCAACGGGCAGCTCATGCGTCCCGACAGCCAGCTTTACATCGTTCCCTTTGCAGGCGGCGAGGCGCGCCGCCTCCGTGCCAACACCTCGCTCATGAATTCATGGCATAGCTTTTCGCCCAACGGGCGTTGGCTGGTTTTTTCGTCGAAGGCTCGCTCGCCCTACACGCAGATGTATCTCACGCATCTCGACAGTGAGGGCAATTCCAGCCCCGCTATTCTCATCGACAACTCCACCGCGGCCAACCGCGCCGTGAACCTTCCCGAATTCGTGAACACAGACGAGGATGGGATCGAGGACATTCAGGTTCCCGCCGTCGAACTCTACAAGCTCATCGACGAGGCCATGGAACTGGAGGACAAAGGAGAAAACGACAAGGCCCTCGATATATGGAAGAAAGCGGTGGCGCTTGATCCGGGAAACGCAAAGGCTCAGAACGGCCTGGGGATATCGCTTTACGTTCATGGAGAGTTCCAGGAGGGGTTCGAACACCTTCGCCTGGCAGTTCGCATCAACCCCATGTCGGCTCAGAACCGCTTCGTTCTGGGAAGGTTCATGCTGGATCAGGGACACGCGGAGCAGGCGTTGCCGGAGCTACTGGCAGCCATTGAGATCAGACCGCACTTCGAATCCTGCGAGGAGGCCCTGGCAAGCGCTTATGAGAATCTAGGGAAAGGCGCACAGGCGCTTGCACATTGGCAAAAGGCGCGGGAAATCGACCCTGGCAGCGCGACAGCCACTCTGGGCGCCGCGTGGCTGCTGGCCACAACTCCGGATGCCTCGCTTCGCAACGGCCGGGAGGCCTTGTCTCTCGCCCAAGCCGCCAGGAACCTTGCTCCGTCCGACGATGCCGACATGCTGGATACCCTTGCCGCAGCGTACGCGGAGAACGGGCAGTTCCCGCGCGCAATTGCGTTGGCGCAACAGGCGCTGGGTCTCGCTGAGAAGCGGGGAAATTCGAAGATGGCAAGCGCAATCCGAAATCGCTTGATGCTTTATGAAGCCGGGAAGCCATTTCGCGAGGCACAGGGCACAGTTGCGGCTCTTCGATCGGCTTTGAGTACCGCTGCCAGTTAGGAGCGGTAATGCCTGGCACAGGCGCAACTGCAATTGAAGCCTGCACTGCCGGCAAGACCGTGCAAGCAAAGTGGCGATTACAACTCGCCTGCAATGCCGATGCACAAACAAGAACGAAAAGGACAGTCATGCCATTATCGCGAAGGGACTTTTTGGAAGTTGGTGCTTTATCTGCTTCAGGAATTATGTTGTCGGGCGTACTTCATTCCGAGAATGACCGTGGAGCGGGGCAGGCTGATGACGGCAGCGCGGCTCGAATCGCTTCATACGGAATGCCGGTCGCGCGCCTCGTGCTGAACTTGAATCAGGACTGGCACTTCTTTCGCCCGGCATCGCCAGCACCCTCACCGGATTCGAAGTCAGTGAAGGAAGATGAAATGAACCCTCCCGCTGACGCGCAATGGGAGCCGGTTACATTACCACATTCAGTAAGACTCGAGCCACGGGACGTAAGCGGCGGCCGCAATTATCAGGGTGTTTGTTGGTACAAGCGCGAGTTGCTCGCCCAGCCGGATTGGAAGGATCGTGTTGTTTACCTGAAATTCCAGGGCGCCATGCAGGTTGCGGATGTCTGGTTGAATGGCGTTCATCAACTAACCCACTATGGCGGCTACATACCCTTCACCATTGATATTTCCAAAGAGATTCGGTTCGACCGACCCAATACCCTGACCGTGCGGCTTGATAACTCTGACAATCCCGAGGTGCCACCGGGAAAGCCGCAGAGCGAGCTGGACTTCTGCTACTTCGGAGGCCTTTATCGAAGCGTCGATCTCGAAGTGCTTAATCCTCTGCATATCACCGATCCAATTCTTGCCAACACGGTTGCTGGCGGGGGTGTGTTTGTTACATACCCCTCGGTCGCAACAGGCGAGTCCTTAGTGCGGGTCCAGACCGAGGTAGTCAACGAGTCGGATGAAAGCCGCGTTTGCGACGTGGTGCAAGGATTGATCGGCCCCGATGGGAAGTCAGCGGCGACGGAGTCCATCACTGTTACTGTGCCGGCCCGTTCTCGCCATGTGGCCACACAGACATTGAAAGTTGTAGATCCAAGGCTCTGGCATCCGGAAGATCCTCAGCTCTACTGGCTTCATTCAACAGTAAACGCGAACGGCAAGGTCATCGACGACGAGTACACGCACATAGGCATCCGTTCCTTTCAATTCGAAAAGAGCCGCGGCTTGCTCATCAATGGCCAGCCATTCTTCTCAATTGGTGCGAATCGGCACCAGGACCATCCTTATGTGGGCTATGCCCTGCCGCCTTCCGCGCATTATCGCGATGCCTTTAAACTGCGCGAGGCGGGCTTCACATCGTATCGCAGCCACTATCCCCAGGATCCAAGCTTCATGAATGCCTGCGACGAATTGGGCATTCTGGCCATTGTTTCCAACCCCGGCTGGCAGTTCGTCGGGGATGAGATTTTCAAGAAACGTGTCTATCGGAATGCGCGCGATATGATCCGGCGGGATCGCAATCATCCATCGGTGGTCATCTGGGAAGCGGCCCTGAACGAATCGGACAACAGTTCGCTGGCGGCCGAGCTATACCGGATTGTGCATGAGGAGTTCCCCGGGCCGGGATGTTACACGGCAGGAGATCCAATTCGTAAACCGGTGCCTGGCTTCGATGGATGGGACATCACGTACGGGAGCCATCCACATGAGGGTTCTTCAGGGCCTTCATGGATACGCGAATGGGGCGACCAGGTGGATAACTGGAGCGACCAGCAGGGCCGTGTGCGCGTCGCCAGATCGTGGGGCGAGATGCCGATGCTCGTACAAGCCTCCGCTCATCTGCAGAGTCTGGACCGGATCTACCAGTCGGACACCAGGCCCGCAGGAGCCGATCTTTGGGCGGGAATCGATGCATTTCGCGGCTACCATCATCAACCCTTTCTGGGTGCTCCACTGGACCTGTTCCGAATTCCCAAGTTCGACTATTTCATGTTTCAAAGTCAGCGGCCTTCCCACGCTCAGACGGCACGAACCGGCAGTGGGCCGATGATCTTCATTGCCAATTACGCCACTTTCCATTCGCCTTTGGAAATGGTCGTGTTCAGCAATTGCGAACAGGTACGCCTCACCCAAAACGGCAAACTGGTCGCGACGCAAGGGCCCGATGCCGGATACCGGATCCCTCATCCGCCCTTTACTTTCAAAGTGGGAGAATTCAGCGGCACCCGGAGTATGTTGTTCGCCAATGCAGTTTCGCCGGAAGCGCCTTGGGTGCCCATCGGGGAATTGCTGGCCGAGGGGCTGATCGATGGCAAAGTGGTTGCACAACACCTGGCCCACTCTCCCGGAGTCCCAAAGGGCCTTCGATTGGAGCTCGACACATGTGGCGTGGCCCCTGTTGCCGACGGAGGAGACTGGGTGCGCGTGTATGCCCACGTTTGCGATTCCAGAGATATGACTTATCCGTATGGGGACGACATGGTGACTTTTTCGGCAGCTGGCGAAGGCACCCTAATTGGGGATGAGAAGATTTTTGCCAATCCGGTCCGCGCAGAGGCAGGAATCGCCACCGCGCTCGTACGGATGACCAGGAGTGCAGGACTCGTAACAGTGAGTGCATCATCTCCCGGGCTGAAGGACGCGGTGTTGCAGTTCCGATCCGCGCAGGCCCGGGAGGAAGGCCGAGCCCGCAAGCCCCACGAGGGATTATGATGTTTCATCTCCATGGCGGAGAACGATGTGAGCTTGCAAAGCCCCCGCACCATGAACCCAACCACGCTCGCGGTCTCGATGATGCGCATAGGGCGATGCAATCTCGGTTCCGGATTATCGCGCCGAGCCATGAACGCAGCGGCGTTCATGCTGCTGGCCGGTGTGTTGGCACTTGCCCAGCAGGGCCGGAAGTCCGCATCATACCAGTCTGGATGTGAGAAATAGAGGTCGATTTTCATGTCCCCCTTATGCGCGGCATCGCAAAGTTCCCCGATAATGTCTCTTCGCAAAGGAGTTTCCATTACCGAGTAAGCGAGATCGCACGGTTCGATACGGGGCCCTCCGGGAACGACCCAGTTTGCTCGACTCTTGACCCGGGTCTTGGTGTCGAACATACTGAAACCTTCGTGGTGCTTGGTAGTGATCGCAAACATCTTCATTCCGCTTTCCTTGAAGACGTCCATCCACGCGGAAGCATCGAAAGCGTGGGATTCCAGGTCTTGTGAAGCTGGTTATAGCGGTCGCGATCTTCGAACAACATCTCTGGAAAGGGCCACGACTCCGGTCCGCGATGCCAAATGCTGTACATTCCCCAATGAATGCGAACACCAAACTTCATATCTTGAAATGCTTCATAGGCGCTCGTTGGAGCCGAATGATACTCCGGAATGGGCACACTTTCGACATAAGGTTCGTTCCGGAGCGACGAGGCTGGAAAGCTATTGACTGGTGCAGAGGCCTGCCCGAAACCCGGGTAGACAGACGAGGCTGCCAAGGCCGTGGCGGAAGCCAGAAAATCTCTGCGATTCATAGGGGCTCCAACGGCACGAAATGGCGAGCCACGTTTGCAAGCGGGAAAGGTGAGAGCGGCCATTCACGGTTTTTTCAGCCGTGGCAACGCGCGCGCTCCAAGCGCTCCGTCCTGATATATCAGAACCAGAGAAGAACGTCATTTAGAGAAAAGCGCAGAATTGTCGGCACCGTACAGTGCGGTAATATCCGCCGGCGCCGATCTCATGACTGTAGCCTTCGTCGCGCCGGTGGAGATGCCGCCGTCGACCAGTAACGTTTGCCCAGTGATATATCGGCTTGATTCCGAGGCAAGAAAGACAACGGCGCCATCCAGATCGTCAGGCCGGCCCGGGCGCTTCAGCGGAATACGATCGGTCAGGTATTCGACCCACTCCGCATTCTCATAGAGTGCCTGGTTCTGCTTCGTCCGAAACCAGCCTGGGGCCAGACAGTTCACCGTGATTCCGTGGACTCCCCAATCGTCAGCCAAGCTCATTGTGAGTTGGCGAATTCCGCCGCGGCTCGCCCCATAAGGCCCAAGACCTGCATAGCCGGCGACCGACGTGACAGAGCCGATGTTGATGATGCGGCCGTATCTGCGCTGGGTCATGCCTCGTGCAACTGCCTGGGCCACGAAGAAAGAACCGCGGAGATTGGTGTCAAGGACCGTGTTCCAATCGTCCCACGATACATCTGCTGCGGGCTTGCGGATGTTGCAGCCGGCATTGTTCACGAGGATATCGATGTGCCCGAAGTGTACCTCGATCGTAGAAACTGCAGTCTGGATACTTTCATGGATTCGCACATCGAGTTCGGCAGAAAAGCTTTGGCGGCCAAGCGCGCGGATCTCTTCTGCAAAGGCGGTGAGGGAGCTCTTGTCGCGGCTGGTGATGGCGATGTCTGCGCCTGCACGCGCGAGAGCACGCGCAAAGTACTGCCCCAGCCCACGGCTGGTTCCCGTAACCAGCGCGACTTTTCCAGTCAGGTCAAACAGCCCTTCTGTCATAAATCCGTTTCCTTATGCGTCATGGTTGGAGCACGACCTTCATCAGTCCAGGTTCGCGATCATAGAGCCGGCGGAACCATGATGCACCTTCTTCAAGTGGAGCGACCGCCGAGAGTAAAGGGTCCACACGGATGGCGCCGCGCGACATCAGAGAGATACACGCCGGATACTCTCCGGAAGACGCGCAGGATCCCTGGAGACGGACCTGGCGGGTGACAATTGACTGCAAGCCGATCTCGATGGTCGGTGTGATGTTGCCAACCAGCGTTACGGTGCCCCCTTTTCGCACAGACTCCACTGCCAGCTTGACGGTGGCAGCAGTGCCTACGCATTCCAAAGCCCCATCCGCACCACCACCGTTAGTCAGGTCCAAGATCGCGTCCCCAACCGTACAGTCGCGAGAGTTCAGGACCTCGGTAGCTCCCAGACTCCGCGCCAATTCAAGGCGGGTCTCGTCTAGGTCGATGACATATACTTTACCCGCGCCCGCCGCTCGCACAGCCTGCAGAGCGAGCAGGCCGATCATCCCCGCACCGACCACAACCACTGTATCCTCCAGGTCGATCCTGGTAAGAGAAACGGCATGAACCGCAACAGATACAGCTTCAATAAGCGCAGCGTGAGAGAAAGCCATGTTATCCGGCAGCGGGTATGCAATGCGCGCGGGTACTGTGACATATTCCGCAAATGCACCCATTCGGCGGAATGCAGGCGTCGATACACCGATGACTTCTCGCCTGTCACAGAGGTTGACCTGGCCGCGAAGACAGAAAAAGCATTTACCGCAGAACACGGTCGAATCGAAGGTAACCCGTTGGCCAGGTCGGAATCCCGACACCGCATCGCCCACCGCTTCGATCACGCCGGCCGCCTCATGGCCCATCACAATGGGAGGCAACCGTCTTCCCGTGCTGCCGTCGTACCCGTGTACATCGCTGCCGCAGATGCCGCAAGCCTGAATTTGTATTAAGAGTTCTTCTTCACCGGGCTGGGGTTTCGCCATGTCTACAACGTCGAGTTTCTTGTACTCAGAGAGTACGAGCGCTTTCATAGAAATCCTCCGCACTCCAGTATCGGCCTGGCAGACTTCTTCAACCTTATCCGATGTCTCGTTGTCGAGGCGTTTTACGCTGAACGAATTTATGATATATCAGTATTCTGAGACTCTGCAAGCAGGCCCCGCGCATCAGCGTGGGGTTGGCGAAACAAACAATTCATACGGAGTCCCGTAGGGACCGCGCTCATGCTCCTCGACCTTCCAACGCTCTTGCCAGAACGGTGGAAAAACACAAACCGGGAATGACTCCCGTAAATGTCAAACCTCTATTGCCACCCCGGCAAAGCCGGGGGTTCTCCCAATTGAATAGAAACAGCGAGACGCAACAAATGGGGGGCGCTGAGCTTCGCCTTCGCAGCCCCAGTGATCATTACCTGGATCGGAAAACACTCTCAGTCGTGGCGCCAGTCCTGCTGGAGCGGTTTCATATCTCGGCGACAAGCTATGCTCGAATCATCTTCGCTTTCATGCAGGCAAGTGCGATCGCAAACGGCATCTCGGTGCGGAGATTCGCCAGCATGGGATCAGGGTTTGGAGGAATGATCTTCAGCATCGTCACCGGCCGGATGGTCGACCGCTACTCCTTTTCGCCAACCTTCGTGCTCTTCGGGATTCTCCCGCTCATTGCTGCGGGAATGGTGTGGACGCTGCCGACCCACTCCGATGTCTAGACGATACGCAGTGTCATCCCGCCATCAATAACGACATTTTCCCCAGTGATGAAATCATTCTCTACAAGCGCGTGTATAAGGTCCGCGACATCCTCAGGCCGGCCCTCGCGTCGAAGAGGGATACGGTTGCGAATATTATTGGCAGCTTGTTCGGGTGAAAGAAAGTCCTGGAAAGGAGTGCGAATTACTCCCGGAGACACGCAGTTGACACGGATGCTGTAGCCGGCAAGCTCACGAGCCAGCACTCGGGTAAACTGCGGCAGAGAGCCTTTCACAACGCCATAAGCCATGGCGCCGAGGCACCCGCGCATTCCAGCCGCTGAGCCGATCAGAATGATTGCGCCCTCACTGTGTGTCACCATGTGCGGCACGCAGGCGCGCGCCAACCAAAACACGGCATGTACATGAACATCAAATGCGTTGCTCCAACATTCGAGCGACATATCAAAGAATCCGCCTGGCGCAGGCGCACCCGCGGCATGCACCATGACATCCAGTCTTCCGAGCGCCGCATGTGTCTCGGCGACCGCACGGGCGCAATCCTCGGGTTTGCCTACATCCGCCTGAATGAATGTGGCTCTTACAGCTTGCGCAGTC
>PMWR01000305.1 GCA_003166055.1 Acidobacteriaceae bacterium | reverse complement strand
GCCAAAGCCGGTGTCCAGAACACACAGAAGGCGCACGGCATGGGAATCTGTTGGGGAGATTTCGACGGCGATGGATGGCCCGATCTCTATGTCACCAACGACGCATACAGCAATTTTCTGTTTCACAACAAAAGGGTTGGAACCTTTGAGGATATCGGCCTCGATTCAGGCACCGCCTACGGGGAAATGGGGCAAACCTACGGCAACATGGCATGCGATTTTGCCGACCTCGACCACAACGGCAGGTTTGACCTGTTCGTCACCCGTTTTGCCGGCCAGCCGGCCAGCCTCTACATCAACGACGGCCACAACGAGTTTCACGATGCTGCCGATCGCGCCGGACTCGCCGCTCCCACTTCACCGCTCGTCAAGTGGGGAGCAAACTTCGCAGACTTCGACAACAGCGGCTGGCACGATCTTTTCATGGCCTCGGGTAACTTCTCGACCTTGCTCGATGCGGCGCCCGGTGAACCGCCTTTTGTCGAGCCGATCGAGCTTTTCCTCAATCAGACAAACGGCACATTCCGCGAGGTTGCTGCCGCTACCGGCTTGAATGCGGGTCCGTTGAAATCCCGGCGGGGAACAGCCCTGGGAGATGTCAACAACGACGGGAGACTCGACATCCTGGTCTTCAACGTCGGCGCTCCACCCTCGCTTTTTCTCAACGAAACCACGAATGACAACCACTGGATCGCGCTGCGCCTGGTGGGTACGAAGAGCAACCGGATGGCGATCGGCGCCCGAGTGACGGTCACCACTGGGAATGTCAGGCAAACGGATCAGGTGCGCGCGGGTGGAAGCTATCTCTCCACCAGCGACCCGCGCCTCCACTTTGGACTCGGCTCGGCTGCCTCCTTCGACCGCATCGAAGTCCTTTGGCCCAGCGGCTTGCTCGAACAATTCTCCGGAGGCCCTGGCGATCGATTTGTATCTTTGGTGGAAGGAAGTGGCGCCGCGCTGCCCTCAGGCCAGGCTCCTCCAAAGGAGAAGTAAGATCGCCAAAGAGTGCGCCCCCTTGACTTCAACGCAGCGTGCTCTGACGGAAGCAGCGCCCCTTGGATGTCCGCCCCGGGAGGCTCAGCGTCGTTCGTCACCGGGAAACGCATCCGCGAGCGGGTGGTTTGTCGTTTGAGGGCGGCCGGCAGTGGAGTCCGCCGGGGATGGCGGGACGCCGTTCGTTGTCAGTCGGGTTCCTTCTAGCGGGTACCCCCCCATCCCCCCCGGTGGGTTTGGTGGAAGTTGCCTGTTTTCAAGGCGTTGGAGGGATGGTTCTATCGTAAGTACTTTGTTTTTCAGGAATCTGGAAGCCAAATTCCTGAATACGGAGAACTTGTGTGGAGTCGTGCGACACCGGTAGCCGGGAGGGTCGCGGCCAGTCTTCGGACAGCACACATCTCATAGAGACATGTTAGCGGATTGAGAGAAACAATCGGCAAATGGACTGTGGCGGAAAGCGTTGATGATAAGGGAGATACCGTGAGGACCGAGGGATATGGCTTGACAAGTTGTCCGGAGGAGGCTCGCGGGGGGCTCTCGCGAGCCACCTGCTCGACCCTGTCCGAAGACCCGCTCATCGCGATAAGGCGATGAACGGGGCACAGCCGCTGATTCCGGGATGAGTCGGCCACCTGCCTCGTCGATCCAGCGCTATAGGTCTTTTGAAACAGCCGGTTCAGAGTGTCGTAGTTGTATCTGACCGCCGCTCAAATCAGCTACAACCTGCGCCTTTCCGGTGTCCGGGCTTTGCGGCAGGCGGGCAATTCCTGTGATTCAACATGTGAATTCAATGTTTCAGCAATTGATTTACATGTTAATCCCTTGGCATTTGCGCCAGCGATATTGAGAATGAGATTTGTTTTTGCGGAAATTGCGAATAGAAGCGCGGCAAGTAGTCTTGCGGCGACTCACCAAAGCGAAGAGGCAACGAATGGAAGAGAAAGACATGACAGCCGACGGGCAGGAAACACGCACACGAGACTGGTTGCTTAACCGCAGGGAGTTTCTGGCGGGAGTCGCGGCTCTCGGTCTGGCCGGGTGGGCGGAGCGGCGAATTGGGTGGGGATCGGAGGCGCCTGGATGGAGTGGGCTTCCGGCTCGGCCGGAAGAACGCCCGCTGGACTTTCACGCGCTGGCCAACGCGTTCGACGCCTGGGTAATGGACCCGGCGCATGGATTGAACACCGTCTCGAAGGACGGCCGCCAGGTGTTTCCTTCGGCGCTGGAAGGCGAGCCGGACGGTGGACTCACAACCTACGGGCCCATGGCGCTTGGGAAGGAGTTGCGCGGTGAGGGACTCGATGGGCTGGCAGCGTCGCTGAAGGGCTACTTCAGCGAACCGTATGGGGTGTTTTTGGACGGCGCCGGGACAACACTGTGCGAATACTGGTACCTGATGAACGTGAACGCGATGGCCTACGCGCTTGTCCGGCTGCGTTTCGAAAAGGACGCCGAATGGCTGGCGCGCGTGGACAAGAGCGCCACGCGGCTGAAAGAGATGGCACAGCAGCTCCACTACGACTTCAACAGCCAGGGATACGACTTTGCCAAGGGCGCGGCCTTTACCAATCATGACATCTACCGGCAGCCCGACGCTGTGGGTGGATACAGCTACGTAATGCTGATGGCTTGGAAGCTGACCGGCAAAGAGGTCTTCCTGTCGGAAGCTAAGACAAGCATCGATCGCTATCTGGGTTTTGCCGAGAATCCCTGGTACGAGGTCCCAAGCGGCGCGATGGCGGTCATGGCGGCGGCAAGACTTGAAGCGATGGGGCACCCAACCAATGCAAGGAAGGCCCTGGGATTTGTATTCGACGCCAGGCGAGGCCTCATGGCCACCGGGCGCTGGGGCGGGCGCGAAGTCAACGGTTTGATGGCAGGGTTCTGTACTGAGCCTGCAAACCAGACATACAGCATGGAGTCGATGGTAACGCTGCCATATCTCTTACCCGCTTTGAGGTTTCGTCCCGAACTGGCCGGAGAGGTGGCGCGCTATGCGCTCAACGTGGCGGCGAACATGCGATTGTTCTATCCGGAGTATTTGCCGCGCGAAAATCAGAGCCGTCCGGACCTGCCGCCGATGTTCCCCTACGAGCGGTTGAGCAAGGAAGAAAAGGGACACAGCCCGTATGCAACTGGTGACTTTGCGGGACACCGCTCCATCTATGGCGGCGCATACGTGATGTGGCTGGACAAAATGATTGAACCGCAGGGAGATCCGTGGCTGCTGCGCTGGGACCTGGGTAAGACGAACTTTCTGGACACCGATCTGCCACCGGCATTTCTCTACTACAATCCCGGACCCGGAGTTCGCCGGGTAACGGTCGCGGTGTCGCAGCACACCAGCCGGGTCCACGACCTGAGCAACAATCAGCCGCTCCCGGCGCACCGGGGAAAATTCGAACTGACCCTGGCCGCACAAGAAGCCTGTGTGATCGAGATTCGCAACCAGGCGGGCGCCGCCGTCGAGCGGCTGCCCAAATGACCACGGAACAGACCGATATAGCGCAACTCTTCCCAATGAGGATTCCCATGAAGAGCAGCTCAGGTACGATGCCTTCGATTTCGGCTCATCGGTTTTCGCGCCGTTCTTTTCTGGCTGCGGCAGCCGCTGCCGCAACGTGTTCGCCATTCGCCGGCGCCTCTGTGCAGCAGGCTGCCCCGGAGAAGAAGCGCGACAATCCCCAGGACGAAAAGGGGATGTTTGCCTGGCAATTCCCCAGCGCCGACAACGAAGCGACCTGGCGCAACCAATCTTTCAGCATCGACCGGTGGTGGGGCGATTTTTCTCACGACTTGCCCGACCAGATGGATATGTTCACCGACAATCCCTGGGCCATCGGCCCCTTCACCAAGCACATGAACAATCCGGTGCTGGCCCCGACTCCGGGAGCTTGGGACCGGGGACATTTCTCCGGCGGCGTGCACAACGGATCCATCGTCGTGAAAGACGGCGTCTTCTATTACATCTATCGTGGCGAGAGTCCGATCGATATCCAGCAAAACAGCCCCATCGACTACATCTGCGACATCGGAGTGGCCAGCAGCAAGGACGGAGTGCACTTCGCCAAGGACAACCGTCATAGCCCCTTCTTCAGAAAAGGCGAGGACCGTCGCTTCAGTTACGAAGACGTCAACGTGGTCCGGCGCGGGGATACCTTTTACCTGTTTTGCAATCAGTGGTTATGGGAAAAGCAAGGCGACACCAGCATGAACGGGATCGTGGTTTCCACTTCTACCGATCTTCTGAACTGGACCAGGCCCGGCATCCTGTTTCCCCAGTCGAAGCGCATCCATCGCAACGGCGTCGTCCTGCAGAGCCCGGAGAACGAAGCCATCCGCGTTAACGGGAAATACGTGATGTACATCGACGACAATCTGGTCGCGACCTCAGAAGACCTGCTGCATTGGGAATCGCGGGAGAACCCGCATCGGATGCCGGGCGGCGAGTGCTGCTTTGCGCTGGGCGACTACGATCCGGCGCAGCCGGAAAACATCGTGCTCTTCACCGGCGGGGCGCACACCGGGCACTTCTACGGAGTCGGCGAAATTCTGATCTCCAAGACCGATGTGGCCAAACCGGTCCGTTTTCTTCCCCGTTCACCGCTCTTTGCGGAAACCAAATACCCCTACGAGAACGGCTTCTCCGCCGAGCCGCCACACAAGCCGATCTCCAGCTTCGCGGACTGCATCTTCTTCAACGGCCTCACGCGATACCAGGGCAAGTGGTGGGTCTACTACGGCGGCAGTGAATACTACACATGCCTCGCCACCGCTCCGGCCGTTCGCTGACGCGCCATCGCAATATGCCTGACGAGCGAAACGGTCACGGAACCAATCCGCGGCCGTCTCGCTCAGGGATGGATGACGCGCGTGGCGACGATCGATGTGGCGTCGGGCGCGCCGGCTACTGCCTGAGTCC
This sequence comes from Acidobacteriaceae bacterium, assembly GCA_003166055.1. The sequence goes on along the minus strand of PMWR01000305.1, from coordinate 9,849 downwards.
GAATGAGTGCTTCAAAATATACAGGCTGAGTGGGGGAACCGGAGAAGCCCAGGGCTTCCTGCAGCTTTCGCCGGTTGCCGGCGTCGGCCAGAAAGAGACCGGCGGACTCGGTACCCTCCTGCTGCAATCCTTGCAGAATAAGAACGCTGCCGCGGCCATTGGCAAGCGGCAGCAAGGAGATGGTGGCGTAGTCCTCGCCGGAGCTTCCAGTGAAGGTCAGGCCGTGGTACGTATCCAGTTCCCCAGGCTTTGGGTGCATGTTCTGGAAGAACTTCAGGCTTTCGCCCACGACGCCTTCGCGCTCCTGAAAGTTGAGCTTGTCCTGAAAGTAGGAAACCCAGGGATTGGAACTGGGGCTGCCGACGAAGACAAATGCGCCTTGTTCAAGATCGCGCGGGCGCAACTCACGAGCGGAACGCACGGTGATACGATCTCGCGAGTTACCACTCACCCGCATCAGCGTGTCAACCACCACTACGTCGGCATAAGAGGTTAGAAGCGATCCCGAAAGGTATTTCATCACACGCGCCTCACGGGCGGTGGGATGAGTATTTGACAGTGCTGCTCCACTCCTGTAAGCGGGACTTAAATACTGCTCAAGAGTCACAGGCTGCTCATCGACCAAACGCATCATGCCGTAGTTGATGTCGGCCACCACCACCTGTACCGGGCTGTTGCTTGAATCGAAGAGCGCGGCCAGCGGCCATGGCGGTGGAGGCGCGACAGCGACTGGAGGGTGATGAAACCAGGCAGCAATGGTGGTGGCCAGGAAAAGGGCGGCCAGCGCCCAGGGCAGTGCGCGCAGCACGTGCCCAGAGTTGAATCCTGCCGCTACCTGCTCTGAAGCGGCCGCTTGCTCGGCGGGTCGAAAGAGCGTTGTATAAGCACCTTTGGGAATCTCGACAACAACAGCTTCTCCATTTCCTTCCCCGTCAAAGTACTCATGCAGCTTGAGACGCAACTGGCGGACATGTACGCGAACAGAACTGTCCTCGACAACGCTGTAGTCCTGAGCCTTTCCGAAGACGGCGCTTCCGATCCGGTGCTCGCTCAAGTCCTGCGCCTGGCTGTGGAGAGTTCTCTCTGCCAGGAAGCACAGCAGATCCCTGAGCCGCGCCGATTTTTGAAACGGTGGGCTGGCGGTAATCCTCTCAATCAGTTGCCAGCGGGCATCTGCCCGAAGTGCCGGATCCACTTCCGTCATCCGCGTTCGATCCCATCCCGTTGCATTTAATTCAGTCGCATGCAACTGCGGACGCTTTGATGCGCTTCATCCGCAGGAGGCATCCTAGCACATCGTTCAGCCTCCGGGAAAGACCTGCGTGCGGTTAGAAAGTCTCTTCCACGGATGAAGACTCCCGCTCTTTGGTCAGGCTGGCTGTTGGGCCAATTCGGCCCCTCGCTCATTTCCAATTGGTACTCCAAGGTATGGGTCAAAACTGCACATCTTTTTTATCCTTGCGCATTAAAACATGTAACTCACATGTATGCCACATTGATTCTTAATGATTTATGCGGTGAATCCCTTTTCAGTCGTGCAGTGCTTCCTTGAGAGTTTTCAAGGCTTCGACAGCCCCGTTTTTTCTGTCGCGTAACCGCGGTACGAATACCCGAATTCCGAGTACCACGAAGGGCAGCTGATGACAGACCTTGCTCAACGCTTTGGCGAGAACCCGATACTCAAGCCGCAGGACCTGCGCCCGAGCGTGCCCGGCATGGAAGTTACATGCCTGTTGAATCCGGGGGTGTTTCGATATCAGGGCAGCGTCTGGCTGCTGGTGCGCGTTGCCGAGCGGCCAGCACAGATTGCGGGCAAGACTTCCTTTCCCATCCTGAGTGCCGATGGCCGGCTTGAGGTGCTGGAATTCGATTCGAGCGATCCCAGGCTCGATCTGAGCGACCCCCGTGTAATCAGCTTCGATGGGCAGGACTACCTCACGACGCTCTCTCATCTCCGTCTGCTTTCGAGCGAAGACGGTATTCACTTTACCGAGCCTGCCGGAAGCACGCCCTTCATGGGAAGTGGAGAGCTTGAGACATACGGCATCGAGGACTGCCGTGTGACGCAGATCGGCGATACCTATTACCTGACGTATACACAGGTTTCCAGTCACGGTGTCGGCGTGGGTCTCAGAACAACCCGCAACTGGCGGGACTTTCATCACGCGGGCATGATCTTCGCTCCGCACAACAAGGATTGTGCGATCTTCGATGAACAGATTGGCGGGAAGTACTACGCACTGCACCGTCCCAGCAGCCCTGAATTGGGCGGCAACTACATCTGGCTGGCTGAGTCTCTCGACCTCGTTCATTGGGGCAATCACCGCTGCCTGGCCCACAGCCGCAAAGGCTCGTGGGACAGTGCGCGAGTCGGTGCGGGAGCAGCTCCGATCCGCACGGCGGAAGGCTGGCTGGAAATCTATCACGGCGCGACCAAAGAGAATCGGTACTGTCTTGGCGCTTTGCTGCTTGATCTGAGCGAACCCTGGCGGGTGCTTGCCCGGTCTGAGACTCCCATCATGGAACCGTCGACTCCCTATGAATTGGAGGGCTTCTTCGGCCAGGTCATTTTTACGAATGGTCACCTTGTGGATGGAGACCGAATCACCATGTACTACGGCGCGGCTGACAGCGTGATCTGCGGTGCGGAATTTTCCATCCAGAGCATTCTCAGCAGCCTCGCTCCGACTGCGGGGGCGAAACCATGAACCGTCTGCGCAAGGAGTTCGAGGTCTTTCTCAGTTGTCCGCACTCCATGCAGGTATTGATGGTTTCGAACATGATGTATGCCCTGGTTCTGCCGGTGATTGAGATATTCGTCGCGGCCTATGTCATGAGAAACTCGCACGCCGTAGCCAAGGTGGTCACTTATCAGCTTTCCATCTATGCCGCGACACCTTTGGCGTTCTATTTGAATGGGAAGATGCTTGGCCGCGTGGGAGCCAAGCATCTTTACGCGGCCGGCATGCTTCTTTCGGGCGCGGCCATGATGCTGATGATGAACCTCAGCATCCTCACTCCAATTGGCGTTGCGACTTCCGGCTTGATCATGGGGCTGGCCACCGGTCTCTTCTGGGCCAACCGCGGATTCCTGGCGCTGACGGCCACCAACGATGGCAACCGGAACTACTACTACGGCCTGGAAAATTTCGTCGCGGTGTTGGCCGCGGTCGTGGTTCCCGCGTTGATCGGCTGGTTCATCAGCGGGACCACTCTTTACGGCTGGCTTGGCGGCATTCCCAACCGCGCCTATCACATCATCGCCGTGGTTGTGTTTGGCCTCACGATTCTCGCCGCAGGCATCCTTGAACGCGGTACATTCCGCAACTCCACACACACGCGTTTCGTCTTCTTCAAGTTTCATCCGCTGTGGTGGCGAATGCTCATGCTGGCCCTGCTGAAGGGGCTCGCCCAAGGTTACATCGTCACGGCGCCCGCCATGCTCATCATGCTGCTCGTTGGCCAGGAGGGAACACTGGGCGCAACCCAGGCCATCGGCGGTGTCTTTTCGGCGTTTCTTATGTATACGGTAGGCCGTTTGGCCGCGCCGCGCCATCGCATCGTTGTTTTTGCCGCAGGACTTTTTCTGTTCTTTTTTGGCGCAGTCGCCAACACAATCCTTTTTAACGCAGTCGGCGTGCTCATCTTCATCGCCTGCCTGATCGTGGCAAAGCCTCTCCTCGACCTTGCCTATTACCCAATCGAGTTGCAGGTGATCGATGCGGTCTCCCAGTTGGAGCATCGCACCGAATATGCCTACATCTTCAACCACGAATTCGGACTGTTTACAGGCCGGTTGCTGGGTTGCGGACTATTTCTGGCCCTCGCTTACGGATGGTCTGGAAACGCAGCTCTCAAATACGCATTACCTGTAATTGCGCTCCTGCAGTTGTTATCCATCCGGGTGGCTGGCCAGATCTCACGGGGTCTGTCCGCGCTGGAAAGAAATACTTTCCTCGCCGCTGGCCGCGCCGCAACCACAATGGAGGCCTAGGAACCATGGGAACGTTTAGGAGAGAGACGATGAGTTACACACGACCCCCGGCGCACAAAAAGTGGCGCTTCTTATTACTGCTGTTGGTGGCGTTTGGCTTGGTGGCAGGCGTCCCCGTCGTGGCCCAATCGGGCCGAGCAACTCTAACCGGCACCGTAACAGATACAAATGGCGCCGTGATCCCAGGTGCGGCCATCACGCTCAAGGAGACCCAGACGGGAAGCTCCTACGACAGCAAGTCCGGCCCTGAGGGCCTGTTCACGTTTACCGAGCTTCCTCCGGGAAATTACGCACTGGAAGTGAACGCTGCCGGCTTTGAGGCATACCGGCAGGTCGGCATCGACNNGCTTCGGTGACCGTGAACAGCGACGCTTCGCATCTGGAGACCGAATCCTCCGATGTCGGCTTCACCATGTCGCCCCAGGTGCTGGAAGCGCTTCCGCTGCCCTTCGGCGGCGAGATCCGCAACCCGCTGGAATTCGCGGCGCTCTCGCCCGGATTCGCCGGCACCATGAGCAACAACCCCTCCTCGCCACCCGCCGGAAACTTCAAACTCAGTGGCGGACAAACGGGCGGCGAAGACATCCTGCTCGACGGCGCCACCACCGAGCTCGCCTCGGCCAACATGCAGGTCACCTATAACTTCAGCGTCGAGGCCGTCTCCGAGTTCAAGGTCATGACCAACACCTTCGACGCCCAGTTTGGAAGCGCCAGCGGCGGCGTGGTCAATCTCGTCTCCAAGCAAGGAACGAACACGCTTCACGGCTCGGCTTACGATCTGCTCAAGAACCGCGTCCTGGATGCCAACAGCTGGACCAGTGACTACGCTAACGCGCAAGCCGGCAAGATCGTAGACACGAAGCCCATCGACACCCAGAACGACTTCGGAGCAAGTGTCGGCGGACCAGTGCGCGTTCCCTGGCTTTACAACGGCAGAGACAAGACCTTCTTCTTCTTCAATTACGAGGGCTTCCGGCAAGAAAACGGAGGGACCTCGCAGCTATCGGCACCCACCCAGGCCATGCTCGGCGGCGATTTCTCGTCCCTGTCAGCACCTACGACCATCAACGGCCAGACTTTCCCGGCCCACATCCTTTACGATTACTCGACCTGCACAGGCGCCAACCAGGGACAGCCCTGCCAGGCTTATCCGAACAACAAAATCACCGAGGCCGCGGATCCGGTGTTTGCCGCCGCTTCCAAGGTCATGCCCTTCTCAACCGCCACCAGCCCTTACTTCAACATCGAAGACAGCAGTTCCAACCACGAGCAGGCCGACGAGTGGTCCATACGCGGGGACCAGAATATCGGCACGCGCAACAAAATCACAGGCAGTTACTTCACCGGCAACATGCCTTACGTCAGCACCCAAAGCCTGGGGTCGCTTTACACCGGCGGCAACATCCAGGGCAACAAATATGTGCGCATGGGCTATGACTTCATCATCTCGCCGATGATGCTCAACCACTTCAACGCCGGCTTCACTCGGCGGCATCGCCTTGAAACCTCGGGAGAGGGCGGATTTGGCGGTAACTGGGCGAGTAAATTTGGCCTCAAGGGCGTAGGCGAATCGGTCTTCCCTCGCTTCGACATCAACTATCCGAACAGTGGCATCAGCGAGCCCAGCGATGGCCAAAGCGTCTTCGACGACAACGTCTTTCAATATGACGACGCGGTCTCGTGGCAGAAGGGCCGTCACAGCTTCCGGTTCGGCGGGGAATTCCGCGCCGCACAGTTCAACCTGGGCATCCTGACCGGCAGCGCCGGCCATTTCAACTTCACCCAAGGCCCCACCAGCACTCCGGCTGACGGCAACTCCGGCTTCGGCTTCGCCAGCTTCTATCGGGGAGCATTCACAAGCGTAAGCGGCGATCAGTCCGATATTGTCATTCCCCAGGTCAACGGATTCCGTGCAAAGTATCTTGCCTTCTTTGTCGCCGACGACTGGAAGATCGACAGCAAGCTCACCGTCAACCTGGGCCTGCGCTACGACATGCCAATCCCGGTGACCGAGCAGGCAAACCGCATGTCCTATGTGGATCCAACCCTGCCGAACCCTGGGGCGGGCGGCATTCCCGGCGCTTACGTCTTCGAAGGCAGCGGCACGGGACGCCTCGGCGGCAGTTCCCCACAGTCGATCTTCAAGAAGGCCTTTGGTCCTCGCGTCGGCCTCGCCTATTCGGTTGACCCCAACACCGTCATCCGCGCCGGCTACGGCATTTACTTCTCCACCCAGCGCATCGGAGGCTTCGCCGAGGACGACAGCCAGGGCTTCTCCTCCAGCTACACCTACGCTATCCCGAGCACTCCTCAGACACCGGTTGGTGTGCTCTCACAGATCACGGCCTATCCCGGCAAACTGCCGCCGTTCATTGACCCCACAGTCATGAACAACCAGGGCAACGCGCTCTTCCTCGAGTCGAAGATCGACCGTCCCGGCACCATCCAAAACTGGACCCTCGATGTGCAGCGTCAACTGCCCTTCAAGACCATTGTGGACGTAGCCTACGTCGGCGGTCATGGCGACCACCTGCAGGCATTCCTGCATGACCCCAACCAGGGCAACCCGGCCAACATGGCGCGGGGCGCATGTTTGCAAGTCGACATTGCCAGCCAGGCGGCAAACCCGGCTTGCGCGGGCCAGACCGTGGTTGCGCCTCCCTATGCTGGATTCAGCGGCTCAGTTTCTCAGGCGCTGAGGCCGTTCCCGCAGTATGGAACCGTCACGCTGGATTCAGCCACCATGGATGATCCTTTCGGCGACTACACTTACAACGCCATGCAGGCTCAGGTAACCAAGCGGACCAGCGCCGGGCTGACAGTGTTGGCCAGCTACAGTTGGTCAAAGAACATCACCAATGCCGACTCGGAGTATCCGACCGAGGCCGCATGGGAAGGGAACGACAATTCCGGCGCGCTGAACACCTACAATCTGAAGCCCGAGAAGGCCCTCAGCCAGTTCGACATCCCGCAGCGCGTCGTCCTGGCCTGGACTTACGATCTACCCTTTGGAAAAGGCAAGAAGTTTGCCAATCAGGGCGGAGCCGTGAACGAGTTGGCCGGTGGATGGAAGATTGCCGCCGTCCAGAAGTACCAGAGCGGCACCCCGCTAACCGTAGGCATGCCTGGCGGATCCTGGACCTCAGGCATCTTCGCAGGATATGAAGGCGCAACCGGCGAGGGAATCATCCGTCCCAACACCGTTCCCGGGCAGAGCTTTAATGGGCTTCACGGCAAGTTCGTCTATGGCCAGAGTGTCCGCTTCAACTCAGCCGCATTCACAGCCCCTGCCAACTTCACCTTTGGCGACGCACCAAAAGCCCTTTACGTCCGCGAGCTCTTCAACAAGAGCGAGGACTTCAACGTCACCAAGGCCATCCCCATGTTCACCGAACGAGTCCACACCGACTTCCGAGTGGAGTTCTTCGATGTCTTCAACCGCCACCAATTCAGCGGCTTCAACAACACGGTCGGCACTCCTGGCTTCGGTCAGGCATCCGGCGTTGCCTATGGCCCGAGAAACATGCAGGCCTCTTTGCGGTTCGTCTTCTGACGCTACCGGGCAAACCAGCCCTGCTACGTCTGACGTTTGACAACAACCCAACACTCCCGGACCTCTTCAACGAGGTCCGGGAGTATTTCACTGTTGCGCGACCCACAAACCAGACAGCAGGATGATCGGTCCATTAGAAAAAACACGCTACAGGATCGCGCAATGGCAATCAGTGACGTGAAAATAAACTACGATGAATCCATGTTTCGCATCCGCAGTCGGCGATTTCTGGTTTTCGCTGCAGTGATTCCGATTGCATGCCTGCTCTCGTCAGCCGGCGCCGCGCAGGTTGTCAATCCACAGATACAGACCCAGGTAGAGGAACACTTTCTCGCTGCTCAACAGGCGCAGCAGCAGGACAGGCTTGATGATGCGGTCCATGAATACCAGGCAGTCGTGAAGCTTCAGCCGGGGATGCCCGAGGCATACGCTAACCTTGGGCTGCTTTATTACGCCCAGTCAAAATTCGAAGATTCCGCGCGGGCGCTGTCGACAGCCGCCAAACTGAGACCGGGAATGCGCGGAGTGAATCTCTGGCTGGGAATTGACGAAGTGAGACTGGACCATCCGGCGCAGGGTGTGACTCAATTACGCGAGGCGGTTCGCCTCGATCCGAATGAAAAGCTGGCCCAGAGCTGGCTGGGGACCGCGCTGTGGGATGCGGGACAAATGGATGCGGCTTTGCTTCAATTGCGAAAAGCCGCTGCGCAGTTTCCTGACGATCCCGACCTGCTATTCGCACTCGGCGAGGCATACGGCAAAGCCGCCAAACAGCAGTCGGAGCAGCTACTGGAAGACTCCACTGGAACAGCTATTTCGGATCGAATCTACGCAAGTACGTATGCCGCTGAACACGATTGGACCAAGGCCGAAGGCCATCTGCGCCGCGCCATTCTGCGCGATCCGCATTCGGTTGATGCGCACGTCGATCTTGCCGAGGTTTTTCTTGATCAAGCTCGACTGCCGGCCGCGCTTGAGCAGCTTGAGCAGGCGGGTGCGCTGTCTCCAAATTCGGCAACCGTTCTGGCCCGCAACGGTGAGTTGCTGATTCTCTCCGGCCGGCTGCCAGAGGGACTTTCCCGCGTTGAGCAAGCTATCGAATATGACGAAAGTGAAGCTCTCGACGCATTGGGGCTTCCCGTGGAGGGCCGCATCGCTGCCAACGGAGCGAGCGCCGAGCTTCTCGCGCTCTGTCATGCAGCGGAGGAGAAGCTGCAGGCGATGCAACCATCAAGCGTCGCAGGAGATGTTGCACTGGCGGGCCTCTATGCACTTTCGGGAGATGACGCCGCCGCTGCCCGCGCCTACCAGCGGCTTGCCCCTCCTCCGCAAATCGCGAAACCGGCTGAGAGTGTTTTCGCCCAGGCCATGGATGCGATGCATCGGCACCGCGATGACGTGGCCGAGGCGGCTCTTCGTCGCTGGTTGGCACTTCACCCCGGCGATCTTTCCGCGCGCTTTGAATTGGTTGTCGTGCGTCGTAGAATCTCCATGGCGCAGATTGCCAGGTTGCTTGCTGTTGCGCCGGATTCCTATCATGTACATCAACTTCTCGGTCAGCTTTATGTCGATCGGGGAGAAGACGAAAAAGCACTCGCTGAATATCTTGCAGTGGCTGCGGCGAGGCCGAACCAGCCGGACGTGCACTTTTGGCTCGGCCACCTTTATTGGAAGCATGGCGATGCCGATCATGCGCTTGCGGAGCTCACAAAGCAGCTGGAACTCGATCCGGGACATCCCGAGGCCAACGGCGAACTGGGTGCGGTGCTGGTAGCCGAAGATCGCGCGGCGGAAGCGATTCCGCACCTCGAGCTGGCGATCCACAGCAAGCCCGATCTTTGGCCTGCTTATGCGCAACTGGGCCGGGCCTACGCAATGGAGAAGAACTACGCGCGCGCCGAACAGGTGCTGAAGCGGGGGCTGGCGCACGATCAGGATGCCGCCACGCATTATCAGCTCGCGATGGTCCTGCGTGCTGAAGGTAAGACCGCGGAGGCTGCGCAGGCCTTTGCCCAGGTCCGCGCCATCAAGAAAGAGAAAATAGCCGCCGATTCCACCAGCGACACTGCGAGCCAGGGGGCAACCCCATGAGGATGAGCTGGCAATTTGCCTGTCCCGCTGCCTTGTTGGTGCTGGCATCCTCATTAGGCGCGCAAAGCGCGGCTTTGGACGAAGGCGTGAAGTTGATCCGCGAAGGCCGATTCGATCAGGCCCTGGTCAAGCTCGAAGATGCGCATCGCCTTGCGCCCGGCAATGCGACCATCGAGAATCTGCTCGGGATTACAGAAACCAAGCTCGGCAA